>JAYEJK010000088.1:0-4591 GCA_034660535.1 Thermodesulfobacteriota bacterium
CAGACTCCTTAAGAATGTAATCGTTCTCAGGCGCTCCATATGGGCGCTAGCAGTTCGGCTCACTATATAAGTAATATGTGAGCCGGGCTGATCGCGTTCAGATGGAGGGCCTGTGAACGATTACAAATCATGGGTCATAGCTGCAGTGCAAATGTCTGTCATGCGCTGAAAATCCGGGGTGAGCAGTGGGCCACTGCAGGCGCCTGCTCATCATCGTCACAGGCGATCGGATTGGATATCTGCTTATCAAATCAGGTCGACAGCGCGCCATGATCTGCGGCTGCGCCGACGAGGTTCACCACTCCGTCACCATTATTTTTGACATTTTTAGAGCTGCCTCACGCAATCATGATCCGCCGCTCCATACTCCGGCGCCGTTTGATGCGGACCGGGACGGAGTGGTGTGCAGCGGAGGCAGCGGAATCCTGGTTCTTGAAAGCCTTGAATCCGCCCAGGCCCGCAATGCTGAAATTTATGCCGAAATCCTGGGCTTCGGCCATGTAACCGACTCGGATCATATTGCCAATCCAACCAAAGACGCCATGTCTACGGCCATGAATCAGGCCATGCTGGAAGCAAGTGTAATAAAAGAAAAAATAGATTATATTAATGCACATGCCACCGGAACTAAACACGGAGACATTACAGAGGCGCAGGCCATCAGCCGGGTCTCTGCGGCGCCGATATGCCGGTAAGTTCCCTTAAAGGCCACCTGGGCCATGCCTTGGGCGCTGCCGGCAGTTTAGAGACCATCCTGGTTCTGGAAATGTTTTACCGTCAGGAGCTGCTGCCCACGCTTCATCTCAAGAGGCCCGACCCTGCCTGCCGGGGAATCAATCTGCTTCAGGAAAAACAGAGGGCCCGGGTTAACACGGTTTTAAAAAACAATTTTGCCCTTGGCGGCGTCAACACCGCCCTGGTGCTGCAAAGGTGGACATATGACAATGGATGACAATGCCATCCGCCAACAGGTGGTGGAGGTCATTGCCGAGGAATTTGAACTGGATCCCGAAGATCTGAAGCCAAAGGCCACGTTTTATGAGGATCTTGATCTGGACAGCCTGGACGCAGTGGACATGGTCGTGGCCCTTGAAAAATCTTTTGGAATGAAATTAAGTGATGAGGAGGCGTTCCGGGCGGTCCGCACCATGGATGATCTGTTCAATCTGGTCATCTCTTTGAAAAAAAAGATTAAGCAGGAACGCCGACAATGAAAAAGCTGTTGCTCAATCTCTATTTCTGGCCGTTTTTCTCTCTGATTACCCTGATCGGCATCTGTCTGATTCCTTTTGGTATTGCTGTTAACAGCTTGATAGGCCTGCACTCGTATCATCGGCTGCTACGCCGGGGAATACGGGGATACGGCTGGATTCTAGTGCGTCTACTGCCGGTTATGGCGCCGGTTACCCTTATTGACAAATCAGGCGGCCTGCCCTGTCCCGCAATCTATGTTGCCAACCACTGTTCTTCCGTGGACCCCTATTTATTCGGCATTCTGGCAGTGGAAAACGGATTTGTCACCTCCTGGCCGTTCAAGATTCCGGTATTCAAATGGATCATGAGAGAGGCCCAATATATTGATTCCAATAAGGGCTGGGATGTTATCCGGAATCAGGCAGCGCAATTGCTGGCTCACGACTGTTCATTAATCTTCTGGCCGGAGGGGCACCGTTCCCGGGACGGCGGAATGACCAGATTCAAAAATGGAGCCTTTTACCTTTCTTGTCTGACCAATACGCCGATTATTCCAGTCTGTATCAAGGGAAGCGGGACATTAATGGAGCCTGGAGCCAGACTCCTCACCCCGGCCAGGGTCAGTCTCACACTGCTTCCGCCGGTCTTTCCTGATGGCGCAGCGGAAGATGTGGAATATATTAAAAATTTCAAGGCTAAAGTAAAAGAGATGATTTTTGCGGAACAACAATATCGAAGTGGAAATTACAAGCCCGCAGTTTGCCCGCCGGACAACAACGGCCCGTCCCTGACCCACCCGTAACCGTTCACCAGCACCCCACCTGCACGTGATCAGAGCAAGCGACATAGGGTGGCTATAGTCACTCGCCCTGACCACGTACATCTGGGGCACTGCTAAACGGTTACCAATAATCAGGTAAAGATGACAAATACAGCAACGAAATTCACATTGGCAAACGGCCTGCGCCTGCGCCGGGCCACGGCTGATGATCAACGGGATTGTCAAGCCGGGCTGCTGAAGTCCCATCTCCTCCAGGCTGCCGAGACACGGTTTTACCAGCGCCTTTTCAAGGATAACGGAATTGATCCCGCAATGACAACAGTGGCGGATTTTCACCAAATTCCTTTGACGAACCGGCACGATGTGGAGACTTTTTTCGAGGATTTTTTTGCTGTCCCGCCCGCAGATCAGGTTGACCTTGCCTTGACCTCCGGTTCCACCGGCGACCCTGTACTGGTGCCCTACTCTGCCCGGGATCTTAAACGGCTCGCCTTTAACGAACAGATGGCATTCTGGGGAGTCGGCATCCGGCAGGATGATACTGTTCTGCTCTCTGTTACGATCGATCGCTGTTTCATTGCCGGGCTGGCCTATTATTCAGGCCTGATCCGGCTGGGCGCTGCCGCAATCCGCAGCGGTCCTGGCCAACCGGCCCGGCAGTGGGAGATTATCAACCGGCTCAAACCTACAGCCATCGTCGGTGTGCCGAGCTTTCTGCTCCGTATTGCGCAATGGGGAATGGAGCATGGCTTTGATCCGGCAGGCGGCGCCGTTAAACGGTTAATTACTATCGGAGAACCGATTCGCGGACCGGAACTGACCCCCACTCCTCTTGGCGCCCGGCTGGCAGAGGCCTGGCAGGCGGAAATCTTCTCTTCCTACGGCGCCACGGAACTGGAGACCGCCTTTTGTGAATGCCCGGCAGCAGGCGGAGGCCATGTCCATCCGGAATTGATGATAGTAGAAATTGTTGATGATAACGGCCAAAAGGTTCCTGACGGAGAACCGGGCGAGGTGGTTGTTACTCCTCTGGGCGTTGAAGGATTTCCTCTTGTCCGCTTCCGCACCGGCGATATGGCCAGGCTGCATACGGAGACCTGTCCCTGCGGCTGGCAAACACCGCGCCTGGGGCCTATTGAAGGACGATTGGAACAGCGCCTCAAATGCAAGGGCACGACCATATACCCGGAAATGATTTTTCAGGCCGCCCAGGGAATAAAATCCGTCAAGGCTGTTTATATTGAGGTGCGGTCCGCCTTTGATCTGTCGGACGAGGTAAAGGTAGTAGTGGGAACCGACGACAAGAAATTGACCTGCAAAAAACTTGGCGACCTGCTTCAGGCCCGCCTCCGCGTCCGGCCTGAGATTGAAATCCGCGATCATCGCGAGGTCATTGCCGACATGGAAAAGGCAGGTGGCCGTAAACTGAAAAATATCTTCGATTTTCGCAAAGGAACTTGATTGATAATGAAGAGTTTCGGTGAGCACTGGGGCCTTGAATTCACTCCGGAAGAGATAGCTGGGGCACGGGATGAAAACGGCCTGCTTTCCTTGGAACTGGAACTGTCCCATGTCTGCAATTTACGCTGCATCTACTGTTACGCCTCCGCGGGCATGCCGCTTGAAAACGAACTGAGCCTGGATGAGATCAAAGACATTATCGACCAGGCCGTGCATCTGGGCACGCGGAAAATTGTCATACTGGGCGGCGGGGAACCCCTGCTCTATCCGCATCTGTTTGAGGTAATCGATTATATCCTGGCAAAAGGCGTAAAGGCCGACATTTTTACCAATGGCCAGGTGATGACAATGGCAACGGCCCGCGGATTATATGAGCGTAATGTTTCCGTTGCCCTTAAGACCAACAGCCGAAATCGCGAGGTGCAGGACTACCTGGCCGGTCAGCAGGGTGCCTTTGACAACATCCGGCAGGCTTTGAAGGCCTTACAGGATGCCGGGTATCCGGACGAGAATCACACATTAGGCATTGAAACCATCATCTGCAGGCAGAATTTAGGCGAGCTGCCCGACTTGTGGCGCTGGGCCAGAAATCAGGGGATTATTCCATATATTGAGATAATGACACTCCAGGGAAGGGCCAAGGAACATCCTGACCTCGAAATTTCAATGGAAGAAACCAGAATGTTGTTTGAGAAGCTGGCCAAAATAGATTATGAGGAATTCGGCAACAGATGGACCCCGCATCCGCCCCTTGTAGGATCCCAGTGCGCCCGCCATGAATATTCCTGCACAGTGACCGCTGTCGGTGAAGTGCAACCCTGTCCGGGGGTCAACGTTTCCGCGGGAAATGTCCGTGAAAAACCGCTGGCCGAGATCATTGCCAAAGGCAAGCCGATCCAGGAGCTGCGCAATATCCGCAAAAACATCAAGGGCAAATGCAGAGACTGCGACCTGGGCTTTTGCTGCTACGGCTGCCGTGGCCACGCCTACCAGGTTACCGGCGATTACCTGGCCACAGACCCGCTCTGCTGGATTAAGGGCTCAAGTAAAAATAAGTTGGACAATATTGCGCTCAGATTTAGGTCGGATTGGGCCGATTGTGAGGTTACAAAACCGCAGGACTAGCAGCGCTAATTTGAGGATTTTGTAACCTCA
>JAYEJK010000089.1:0-4564 GCA_034660535.1 Thermodesulfobacteriota bacterium
TGATATTCACGAAACCGCAAGCGTAGCAGGGCTACGGTGAGGATTTCGGGGATGTCAAACCGGCTAAAGGTGTGATACAGTTCGGAAACGGAAAATCCAAGTTATTTCTTTCCAGACCCTAACTATCCCCTTTCTATGGCTATTCCGCTGATACTACCGGTCTTCCATTCGCGGCCGGTACGGGTCTTGTATCCTTTTTCATTGAGAAGATCGACAATTTCGTTTCGTGTTCGCCCTTGCATAAGATATTTTTGAATATGCTCGACCGCCTCCTCAAATTGCTCCTTATATTGCTGTTTAACGGTTAATCTTTCCAGAATAGGCATGCCCTCTTCCTTGATCCGTTTGTCCTCTTCAAGTCGTTTACGCTTTATATCGAGTTCCTGTTTGTAAAGAGTCTCCATCTCCCCATACAGGAGGCAGGTCGGCATACAGACAGCCTTAAAAATGTTACGTTCACAATGGCAGGAAAAGGCAACATCGGAACGATGGACGAACTTTATGGTTGACTTGGTGCTGTGACGAATTTGAGAAGGAGAACTCGAAGAAATGACCCCCAGAACATCAAGGCTGTAATCAATCAGCCAATCGCGGTAAGCTTCGGCCTCCAGGCCGATTCGATGACACCATGCAGCAAGGAAGAGGGTTATATCATGGCGGCCCGGCCTATACTCTTCATCCGTGAACCTGTCCTGCGAAAGGCCGTTTCCCACCAGATCCGTGACGCATGTCGGGATTTCCCTTTCTCTTTCTTTTCCGATAATAGTCAGTAGCTGTTGCAGATACATGCGATTCTTAGTCCTTTTAAAAAGCATCCCTTATTCGGTAGGCGGAAGGTCCGTTGATGTAGAGGTTGTTCCCGTGGCAATCAATGGCAACTATTACAGGGAAGTCTTCCACTTCCATGCGGCGGATAGCCTCGGGGCCGAGATCCTCGTAGCAGACTACTTCGGCCGATTTGATACTGCCGGCGATGAGGGCGCCGGCGCCGCCGATTGCAGCAAAGTAGACACAACCATGTTCAGTCATGCTTTTTATTACTTCGTCACTGCGGTTGCCTTTGCCGATCATACCGCGCAGTCCGCATTTTTTAATGATCATTGGAGAATAAGCATCCATTCGGCAACTCGTGGTCGGACCGGCGCTGCCGACAACCGTTCCGGGCCGCGCAGGGCTCGGGCCTGTGAAATACAGCGCCTGACCGTCCAGGTCAACCGGAAGCTCTTTTCCGGCTTCAAGAAGGCCGCATAACCGTTTGTGGGCCACATCCCTGCCTGTATATATGATACCGGAAATCAGCACTTCATCACCGGCCTTAAGCGATAAAACAGTTTTTTTTGTAAAGGGACTAGTAAGTCGTTTAGGGTTGACCATGTTCATGCTCCTTTATTGTAAACGTTCACAGTTGCTGTAGCTGTGCGTGATCAGGGCAACCAGCATAGGTGGGCTATAGCTGATTGCCCTGATCGCGTGCAGGTAAGCGAGCCTGCGAGACTCCGGATGCGGTGCCTGTGATCGCTTACATCAGAATGGTGGCGTGTCTGGCTGCATGACAGTTCAGGTTGACAGCCACTGGGAGGGACGCGATGTGGCATGGATGATACTCGATGTGAACCGCTAATGCAGTGGCTCTTCCGCCAAGTCCCTGAGGGCCCACGCCCGAATTATTCAACCCGGCAAGAATACGATTTTCAAGGTCGGCATAATTGGGATCCGGATTGGGCTGCCCCACTTCCCGTATTAACGCTTTCTTTGCAAGAAAGGCGGCTTTTTCAAAGGTTCCGCCGATACCGATTCCCACAACCGTAGGAGGACAGGGGTTTCCGCCCGCCCTGGTGACGGTCCGGACGATAAAATCGATAACTCCCTCCTCTCCCTGGGATGGCTTGAGCATGGCGATTGCGCTCATGTTCTCTGATCCGCCGCCCTTGGGCGTTAGTGTAATTTTGAGACTGTCACCCTTGACTGATGAGAGATAGATAATTGCAGGAGTGTTGTTACCCGTATTCTTCCGTCCAAAGATCGGATCGGAAACGATCGAGTTCCTTAAGAAACCGTCTTTATAGCCTTGTTTCGTCCCCTGCTGAATCGCCTCTTCCAGGGATCCGCCGGCAATGTAAATATCTGTCCCCATTTCGACAAAAAAGACGGCAACACCGGTATCCTGGCAGATCGGCACATATTGTTCCGCCGCAATGTCTGCATTGGTAAGGCATTTTTCAAGGATCGATTTGCCGAGAGGTGATTCTTCCATCCGGATAGCTGCCTGGATTGCCGATCGTGTTTCAGAAGGCAATTGTGTCGCAGCCTTGATGCACAGATCCCTGACCTGTGCAACGATAGTTTCATATGAAATCGTTTTCATGTTTTATGGTATAAATTCATTCATGGGGCAGACTTGACACAATTGCCCAATTGCCCATTCAAACCGTTACTGCTCTCTTTCTCTGATCATGGCTTCAACCCCTGATTGGTCTGCCAGGGTCGACAGGTCTCCCATATCGGAGACATCTCCTGCCGCGATCTTGCGAAGTATCCTGCGCATGATTTTGCCGCTTCTGGTCTTGGGGAGCGTGTTCGTGAACTGGATCCTGTCAGGTGTGGCGATCGGACCGATCTCTTGTCTCACGTGAGCAATAAGCGCTTTTTTCAGCTCCTCTGACGGTTTTGCCTTGCCCTTGAGCATCAGAAAGGCATATATCCCTTCTCCTTTGATGTCATGGGGATATCCGACGACGGCTGCTTCGGCCACGCTCGGGTGTGCGACAAATGAGCTTTCCATCTCCGCCGTACCGAGGCGATGACCGGATACATTGATCACGTCATCCACACGGCCCATCAGCCAGTAATAGCCGTCCTTGTCTTTCTTCGCCCCGTCCCCGGTGAAGAACATGCCGGGGAATTGGCTGAAATACGTATACTTGAACCGTTTCGGTTCTCCATAAACACCACACATCATACCCGGCCATGGCTTGGTCATAACGAGATATCCCCCTTCATCAAGGCCGGCCTTCTTGCCGTTGTCCTTGACAATCTGAGGAACCACGCCCGGTAAGGGAAAACCTGCCGATGCGGGTTGGCTCGGAATGGCGCCGGGTATCGAAGTGATTAGAATACCGCCTGTCTCAGTTTGCCACCATGTATCCACAATCGGGCATCTCCCTTTTCCGATGTTTTTGTGATACCAGAGCCATGCATCGGGGTTTATAACTTCGCCCACGCTTCCAAGGAGCCTCAAACTGCTTAGATCATAACGGTCGGGCCATTCCTTTCCATACTTGGTCAATACACGGATAACCGTCGGGGCGGTATAGAAGATGGTGACTTTGTATTTCTGCACAATCTCCCAGTATCTTCCGGGATCGGGGTAGGTGGGGAGTCCTTCGAACATAACGGTCGTGGCCCCGGCTGAAAGCGGGCCGTAAACAATATAGCTGTGGCCGGTGATCCAACCTATGTCCGCCGTGCACCAGAAGATGTCTTCGTCTCTTGCATCAAAGACCCAGTTAAAGGTCTGACAGGCACAAAGGAGATATCCCCCGGTTGAATGGAGCACTCCCTTTGGTTTTCCGGTAGAACCACTCGTGTAGAGGATGAAGAGCGGATCTGTAGCGTCCATGACTGCAGGCCGGCACGACGTTTCAATACCGGGTGCCGCCATCTCTTCATGCCACCATGAGTCGCGGTCTTTTTGCATGGTGATATCCGCGCCTGTGCGACGGACTACGACGCATGTCTTGACTTCCGGACAACCATTGAGCGCCTTGTCGGCGTTATTTTTGAGCGGTATGATTTTTCCCCCGCGAAATCCGCCGTCCGCTGTGATCAGCATAGAGGCGCCGCAATCTTTGATTCTGTTCATCAGCGATTCCGCGCTGAATCCCCCGAAAACGACGCTGTGAATAGCGCCGATCCGGGCGCATGCAAGCATAGCTATAGGGAGTTCGGGGATCATGGGCATATATATGCTTACCCTGTCTCCTTTCCTGATCCCTTTCTTACGCAGCACATTGGCAAAAGAGGAGACCTCCGAATGAAGCATTTGATAGGTGTATACCTTGGTTTCATCAGGCCCTTCACCAATCCAGATCAAGGCCGCCTTGTTCTTTCGCCAAGTCTCGATGTGACGATCAAGACAGTTGTAGGATACATTGATCTTACCCCCTTCAAACCACTTGACCTTTGCTTCAACAAAGTCGTAATCCAAGACGCGTTTCCATTCCTTGAACCAGTGAAGCTCCCTGGCCCTTTCGGCCCAGAATCCTTCAGGATCACTGACGGATCGCTTATAGATCTCCTTGTATTGCCTGAAGCTTTTGATTGCCGCTTTTTTCTGAAATTCTTTAGGGGGTGGATATTTTTTGGTCCCTTTCTTGGCCACGGATTCCATTAATTTGCTTACTGTCATCTGTACCTCCTGTGAACGCCGACAGGGCAAGGGGTTTGTGATCCGGCAGTGCTTTTGCTGCCCCGTGATCGGTTACGTTGTAAACCACTGAATAAAAGATGAGCATACATCATATACTAACCCAGATAAACTGGAAATTTTTAAAGGTCCTGGACT
>JAYEJK010000090.1:0-4556 GCA_034660535.1 Thermodesulfobacteriota bacterium
TAAGCAAGTTGTACCGGGCGGATCGCCCCCTGATGAGTTCCAAGCCACCAACGGTCAAATAAGGATGCTACTCTATGGACACGAGGCATGACGACATGTGCAGGATCTCCGCTTGCTGCAATATTTGTTACAATGTGCCTGTACCCCAAGTCTTCAACACCATTATATCCTCTCTATCCATCAGTTCGAACCGCCGAACCTTTTTGCACATTATTCAAGATAAATTCATGAAGACTTGCCGCCGATACATCTGGAAGAATAGACATTCGTATTCTACCTGGGCCTCGCCCTCTCACTTCTGCTGCAATGGCAACGATAACTTTACGTTCAGCACCACGGCCACGGATTTTTTCTCCTACGCCTCCAACATACGTTTCATCAACTTCAACAGCGCCAGTCAGATGACCTCGCCCTGGGCGTACCATTGCTCGACGCAGTTTGTTGTGCAGCCACGTCCATGCCGTATCGTAACTGCCAAGGCCCAGAACACGCTTCAACCCAAGTGCGCTTGCCCCATTCTTTTGACTCGTAATAAACCATATTGCGAGGAACCAAGTCCGAAGTGGTTTGTGGGTTTTGTGAAACAATGTTCCAGCAGTAATCGATGTTTGACGTTTACATTTTCGGCACAGAAAAAGTCCTCGCCTCATTATCGAAGGATTTACCTCAAAAAGTCCACAGGAGGGGCAACTAAAGCCTTGTGGCCATCTAAGCTTGAAATATAGGCAAGGCAGTCCTCTTCAGTGCTAAACCATTCATCAAATTCCTGGAATGTTCCAGGATAGTCAACGCCACAAACTGGGTGCCTTCGCTCTTCCATCCCCATATACTACATGTTGTGGCTGGTTGAGTAAACTAGATACCCACTTTGATTAATTGTGCTTCATTAAAACTTCTAAGAATAATATCTGTGATTTCTTTATTATGTCCTGAAAAACCTGGTCCTTTGGGCCAGGTCAGAGTTTTCAGGCTCTGCCTTGGAGTTTTGTGTCTAAAATCACAAATTCCAATATTTAATGACCAAAACTCTCAAGAACGGTAAATGTCCTGGCATTTGACAGTTAATCGCTAAAAACTTCATTTTGAGGAATTAGCGTAATCTATTGTAACTTTGTTTTTTTTAAGTTTCCGTTCAGGCACTACTTACGATATCAAGAAGGTTGCAGAAAGAGTTGTAACGATATACGGCATGGACTCTCGCGGGACATAATGTCAAAAGGTCGACAGCAGCAACGGGTTGTTGCCAAAAGTCTCCTTTGCTATTGGTTTGTAAAACTTTCAATTTTTATTATAATGTCAAAATTATAGCTGTTATTCGATCTCAAGTTTCGTACCCTTAATTCCTATCAATGCCAAGAGAATACCTATGAACTTTGCATCAATAGCATATGTCCTGGGAACTTTGTTAATTGTTATTGGCAGTTCAATGGCGCTGCCGGTAATATGTTCCTTGTATTATGCTGATGGAGATCTGTTTGCAATTTTATTTTCCGGAATTATTACAATTGCATTGGGACTACCTTTCTGGTGGTTTTCCCGAAAAAAAACATCAGATCTAAACATAAAAGACGGTTTTTTCATTGCCGTCTTAGGATGGGTTTTGGTCTCCGCTCTTTCTGGTTTGCCTTTTATGATCCACGGATCGATTCCTTCTTTTACTGATGCTTTTTTTGAAATGATGTCCGGTTATACAACCTGCGGAGCGACCATACTTACTGACATAGAAGTGGTCCCTCACGGACTGTTGTTCTGGCGAAGCGAGACCCATTTGCTCGGTGGTATGGGGTTTTTGACGTTAACTATTATATTCCTGCCCCATGGAATGGGGGGGCTTCGGATATTTCGAGCAGAGTCGAGTCCTGGTCAGGTTATTACTAAAGAAAAATTCATCCCCCGCAATAGAGATACTGTGATCTGGCTTTGGGGGATATATTTGGCGCTAAACCTTTTACAAACACTTTTATTATGTTTAGGGGGAATGTCCCTTTTTGATTCTTTGTGTCATTCGTTCGGAACTGTATCAACTTCAGGGTATTCCCCTTATAATGCAAGTATAGGATCTTATAACAATGCCTATTTTGACTGGGTTATCATTTTATTTATGTTCTTAGGCGGTATGACCTTTATACTTTTTTATCAGATGTTGAAAGGGAACTGGCGAGCATTAAAAATAAATACCGAATTTCGCTGCTATATTGGTTTTCTATTGTTTTTTTGTGCTATCGTTTCATGGATTTTATGGAAGGATAATACTTATAGCAATTTAATGGATTCTATCAGGCACGCAACATTCCAGGTAATATCTCTCTTGACCACAACCGGATTCACAACAGCTGACTATGAAAAATGGCCTCAGGCCGCGCAGATGTTCCTATTTGTGGTGTGTTTTATTGGGGGCTGCGCCGGATCAACCAGCAGCGGCATCAAGGTAGTTCATTACGTCATAATATGTAAGTATATGTCTGCAGCAATAAAGAAAATTTTTTTGCAACCCATGGCCGTTATATCAATCCGGCTTAACCAGCGCCCTGTTGACTCTTCAATAGTAGACCTTGCCATCTGTTATTTTATTGTAAACATATTCATGGTGCTGGCAGGGGGTTGTTTTATGGTGTTGGTGGATGATATGGACTATATTACCGGCATGAGTTCCGTAATTGCCACACTCATGAATATAGGTCCGGGGTTCGGAGCAGTGGGGCCGTCGGAAAATTATGCCCATATTTCCGATATAGGGAAATGGTTCTTATCCTGGAATATGCTGGTCGGCAGGGTGGAAATGTTCTCAGCGCTTGTAATTTTTTATCCGTCATTTTGGAAGAAATAAGGGATGGGTAAGTTATTTATTTCCACATCCCTAACACTTACACTAAAAATAATTCCTGAACATTTTTTAAATGAGGCGAAGTACAGACAACAATGACCCGCTCGTTAGCGTGGATATGGGTGTCCCCCACAGCAACTTTCCACTCACCGTCGCGAAAGATGCCGCCAATCATAATTTTTCCATAGCATGAAGAATCCATTTTGGAAAGGGGCTTGCTGGTAATGGGAGAGCCTGGAGCGGCAACGAGTTCAACCACTTCCGCCTCGAACCCATGCAGGTGGGCCACTGAAAGCAATTTACCTCTTCGAATGAATTTTAGAATCTCGTTTCCTGCCAGGATTTTTTTGTCCAAGGCGATATCCGCCCCCATTGTGGCAGCCAGCACTAAGTATTCCTCTTTATTAACTAAAGCGATTGATTTTGTATGCCTATCCTGCGTATTAATAATTTTCGTACTCACCAGATGTTTAGCCAACAGGCAGCTCATGATATTGGTTTCATTGTCTCCTGTTGTGGTGATAAAAGTATCCATATCAAATAGCCCTGCCTTCACCAGAACATTCCCATCCGTCCCATCCCCATGCAATACTTCTACATTTTTTAACCTGAAGGATAACTCTTGAGCACATTTTTCATCTTTTTCAATCAATTTAACTTCAACGGTTTTTTCTAACAACTCGGCCACACGGCTTCCCAGCAAGCCGCCGCCCAGGATCATCACCCGATGACGGTGCTGTTGTCTGACGCCTGTCAGTTCCATCAACCGTGGCAAATTATCGCTTCCGACCATAATATAAACTTGATCCTGAGGTAAAATCTCATGCTCACCGCCGGGGATGATCGTGGTTATACCGCGAGCAACAGCAACAACTCGGAAAGGAAAGTCGCGATGTATACGAGAAATTTCTTCTAATTTTTTGTAAGCTAAGGACGATGCTTCATGAATCCGGGTAGCCATCAGCTGAATTTGTCCCCCGGCAATATCGATGATATCGTTATCTGCTCTGAGTTTAATCAGCCTGACAATTTCTTGAGCGGTCAACTCCTCCGGGTGAATCATCAAATCAATTTTTAAATCGTCGGCTTTTAATAGAGAATCTTTATTACCAAATTCCAGGGAACGAACCCTGACAATCTTACGTTGAATTCCAAAGCGATGCGCAATCATTGAAGACAACATGTTCACGGCGTCATTATTGGTAACTGCAATGAGACAGTCCATCTTTTCTGGGTTGGCTTCTCGCCAACATTCGATACTCATTGCGTTCCCTTGAATCAGCCGGGCATCTATATCGCCATCGGCATGGCGAGTCAGTGCGCTATTCGACTCTATGATTGTGATGGGGTATCCTTCATGTACCAGTCTTTTGGCCAGATAATATCCCATGCCTCCAAGCCCTAGAATCAAAATATTTTCATATGGTGTTTTTTTTCTAAACATAGTTAAAAAGCTATAATTCTATAGCCCCTCCAGTATACAGTGACGATTCTCATCAAAATACCGTAATCGTTCACAGGCACTCCATCCGGAGTCTCGCAAGCTCGCTTACCTGCAAGCGATCAGTCTGGTTCATTTAAGGATGTTTAATTCCCAGACAAGAAAAATACTGATTATAACGGATTTGGGGGAGGAAAGCCTTGCACCATTTTTTGTAACTGCCTGATGGGTGGCATGGACAAACTTGTTTGTCCGTGCAAAAAACGTCAATGCAAAGTGAGGAAAGAATTA
>JAYEJK010000091.1:0-2100 GCA_034660535.1 Thermodesulfobacteriota bacterium
TCGAGTCATGCGCATTTATGAAATCGCCTGGTCACCGAGCCAAAAAGGAGACACGGACAAACAAGTTTGTCCATGCCACCCATCACCCATCGCCTCCCCCAAATCCGTTATAATCAGGAAATTTTAAAAGGTCCTGGACTATTTTCAGTACCCCCCTGAGGGGTATAAGTGCCTTAAAACATGTGGCACCGCGGGCGTCACATATAACTTCAGAGTTTTTCTGCCACTCATTTCAGTACCCCCTTGAGGGGTACAAAAAACAAGAAAATTACCACTAAGGCACTAAAGTGTTACCTTTTTCGGAGGACAATTATATGAAAAGTTTTCGTAAAGAGTTGTGGTTCGAAGTTCCCACAAGACGGGCATTTATAAATATAACGCCCCAGGTTAGAGATTGCCTGAAAGAAAGCGTAATAAAAGAAGGTCTGGTTCTTGTTAATGCAATGCACATTACAGCTTCGGTTTTTATAAATGACAATGAATCAGGCCTGCATCACGACTATGACGTCTGGCTTGAAAAACTTGCACCACATGAGCCGGTTTCAAATTATAGACACAATGTTGGCGAAGACAACGCAGATGCTCACATGAAAAGGCAGATAATGGGACGTGAAGTTGTTGTTGCGGTTACAGATGGTGAACTCGACTTTGGAACATGGGAACAGATATTTTATGGAGAATTTGACGGCAGAAGACGCAAACGAACTCTTGTAAAGATAATAGGGGAATAAGAACTGTTTGTGAGTAGTGAACTGTGATTATGAAATTTTTTAAATGGAGCTTTATTGGTGTCGGCGCGGTCATTGCTGTTTTCTTGTTTTTATTAATAGGTGTAAGGTTTTACCTCAATACAGACAGGGCACAGCAACAGCTTCAGGCAAAGGTTAATCAGGCCATTCCCGGTACAATAACGTGGGCCAAGAGCCGTCTTTCGCTTTGGAGGGGTGAGGTTGAATTACACAATGTGCTGCTCAGCGCTCCCACAAATGATAAATTGGTTGAATTGAACCGTATTTTCCTGCGTATATCCTGGAATCGACTGCTCAAAGGGGAATTATGCGTTAATAATTTGTTTTTTGAAACTCCCAGGATATATTTGAAGGCGGATCGACTGGGAAACCTTAATCTTGTGCAGGCTCTTTCCACCCCTGAAAACACTGAATCAAAGCCCATGGATTCAGGTCTTCCGTTTAATGTGGTGATCCGGGAGCTTAAGGTGCTGAACGGTTTTTTTCAATACCAAACAGCAGAAGACATTGCTGAGAACCAAAAGAACCGGATGGTGTTTCAAAACGTTAAGCTGACCATTAGGGATGGAAATCTTTTAAAACAAAAAGCTCGTCTTGTCTGTGAAATTCATGGCGGAAATATTGCAGGGAGAAGGATTGACCGAATTAACTTAAACTGCCATCTCAAAGACAGACGCCTGACCATTAATGATCTAAACCTATATACATTTGCGGGCAGATTTCACCTGAACGGCGATGTGGACTTTAAATTGGATGCCATATCCTATGAACTGTCCATGCGCCAGGAAGACACATTGTTAGATACTGTGTCCTTCAAGGGATCAAGCTTAAAAGGATCCATAAACTCTTTAATTAAGCTTAAGGGAACGGGCATTAATCCAAAGACGCTCACCGCTGAAACCTCCCTGGAACTATTTGCGAGCAAACTGTCCGCAGGTGAGGCATCTTCACCTGTTGACGTACACATAAACGCACAGGCAAGCATGGAAAAGGGGCGTGTCAGGATTCAGCAGTTTGACGCTCAGGCAGGCAGAACTCACCTTAAGGTTGCCGGCGATTATGACATTTCTTCCCTTAAGGTCGCGGCTGATTTTAAACTGGAGTCCCCTGACCTGACTGAAGTACTGTCACCGTTGGGAATAAACGCATTTGGGAAAATGAATATTTATGGCAACGTATGCGGAACGGTCACGGCGCCGATTGTGGTTGCCCAATTACAGGGGGAAAATTTAGGATTTGAGCAGGTGAAAATCGGCAATGCGGATGCAAAAATCCAATTTTCCGAAGGCATGCTTTCCCTGGATCATGGAAAAATTCGCAACCACAATTCATTGCTCGATATTTCCGGCAT
>JAYEJK010000091.1:2200-4536 GCA_034660535.1 Thermodesulfobacteriota bacterium
AAAATTTAGGATTTGAGCAGGTGAAAATCGGCAATGCGGATGCAAAAATCCAATTTTCCGAAGGCATGCTTTCCCTGGATCATGGAAAAATTCGCAACCACAATTCATTGCTCGATATTTCCGGCATCGTCCGGATACGTGATCCAATAACGCGTGATATTTTGGAAAATCCTGGTTTAGACATTACAGTGACGGGCGATCCGTTGTTTATAGAAGATTTTATCGATGGGATGAAGGGCAAATTCGTTCTGAACGGCCATATTTTTGGGAACGCAGCACACCCCCGTGGCAACTTGAATCTTAAAGGAGAACATATTGACTTCTACACCCAGAAAGTTCAGGGTATTCACCTGATATCAGAGTTCGACGGTGATCGATTCAATTTGGACCCTTTTGAGCTCGTGATTGCGCCTAATGAGAAAATCCTGGCCCATGGTTGGATTTCTTTAAATAAAAATTACCACTTACGACTTTCCTCCGGGGGCATTTCCCTTAAGAATGTAACAGGGCTTCAGTTGGGAGACGTTGATACCGGCAAGATTTCCTTTACGTTCCAGGGACAGGGGGATTTTGAAAATCCTCAGATCACGGGGGAGGCGCTTATAGATGAGTTGCGATTCAATAACCAACTTCTGGAAGACGGTCAGTTCCAAATTGAAGTTACGGACCGGACAGCAAATATTTCAGGGGGTCAGAACTTTGCTTTGGATGCCTTTTATCATCTGCAGACCCAGGCTTTTTCAGCATCCGCCGGGTTTGACAACACCAATTTGACCCCTTATTTAAAAATTTTCGGGCAAAGCAAACTAAATGGTTTCATGACCGGAAAAATCCAGGTCAATGGCAATGCCAAGACATTGGATCAGGTAAAAGGGTCGGCCGATATTTCTCGGATTGAGATTTTTTCGAATCAAACAGAATTGATCCGATCCCGTGACTTCAAGGCTTTTTTAAAGGATGGTGAAATTTCGATTCCCGGTGTCCGCCTGAACTTGCTTGAACAGGGTGTTATGGAAATTAAAGGCATTGGCACACTGAATGGCGACCTTGATATTAAAGCCCATGGCGCCATTCCTTTGGAAATAATATCGCTTTTTACAGATGTTTTCCCCGATGCCGCCGGTGAAGTGCGCCTTTCTCTCGGTGTGAACGGAAACCTGTCGAAGCCGGACTTGCATGCTGATGCTGAAATTATAAATTGCAGCATGATGGTTCCCGGCCTTTTACAACAAATGCACAAGCTGAACGGCAGTATTAATGTAACCCCCGAAGCCATTGTTCTGGATAACATCCATGGAATGCTGGACAGCGGTAGTTTTGAACTGTCAGGCGCCATTGATCTTAAGGCATATCGACCCTCACGGGTCGGGCTTAAATTAAAAGCCCATGACCTTCCTCTTATGATTCCCGACACCCTGGAAACCCGTTTGATCGCCGAACTGGACATCAAGGGCACACCTGAAAAAT
The DNA here is from genome assembly GCA_034660535.1 of Thermodesulfobacteriota bacterium. Lineage (GTDB taxonomy): Bacteria > Desulfobacterota > Desulfobulbia > Desulfobulbales > DAOVYS01 > DAOVYS01. Next base: position 3,668 of record JAYEJK010000091.1, read on the forward strand.
CCCTTGTCTCAGGATACATTCAAATGATTGAGGGAAAGTATTATAAAAATATACAACTGAATCTTATGGAAAGCCTCGGTAAAAAATCCCGGGAAGAGGCCCTGCCGCCAGCGGAGATCTCATGGCCTTTTTTGAAAAATATGGCCATTGATATTACAACCCGTTGCATAGAACCTTTTGTCATAGATAATAATATGGCATTATTGGCCCTCAAGCCTGATCTTCGCATATACGGATCAATGAATCATCCTCTGGTCAGCGGGAGGGCCAAAGTAGAATCCGGAACCGTCTATTTCCAAAAAAAGGAATTTAATGTCAAAAGAGGTGTCTTTGATTTTATTAATCCGTATAAAATTGAGCCGACCATTGATGTGCTGAGCGAAATAATAGTTCGGGAATGGACTATTTTTTTGAATATCTCAGGAACACCGGACAATCTTAAGTTTAATCTTTCTTCAAACCCATCAGAAAGCGAGGAGGATATTTTTTCTTTGTTGATAACCGGGAAAACAACAGGGGAACTGATCGCAAGAGAAAGCGGTTCATCCCTGTCTCCAGGGCAAATGCTGGCCGATGTTCTTGCTGAAACCGCTCAAAAACAAATCAAGGATGCCACTGGTCTGGATGTTGTAGAACTGGAATATAAAGAAGGCGGAGAAGCTGAGGCGTCGGATGAGGTAAAAGTAACTGTCGGCAAAGAGCTTTCCCCAAGAATAACGGTCAAATACGGCGTGCAGACAAAAAATGCCAGGGTCATCCAGCAAGTGATCACGGAATATAAATTTCTTGAGAAATTGTTAATAAACACCTTCCATGATACGGAGGGACATTATGGCGGCGGGCTTCAATTCAGAGTTGAGTTTCGATAG
>JAYEJK010000092.1:0-4522 GCA_034660535.1 Thermodesulfobacteriota bacterium
TAGTTAAGCTAACAGCTAATATCTTCATCCGGATTTTTGTATTTCCGGGTTGGCGCCGGTTAATGCGAGACAATCACAATGTTTGAAAATCTGTCGGATCGTTTAAACGATGTCTTTAGAAAGCTCCGGGGCCACGGCAAGCTTTCCGAGGAGAACATCAAGGATGCCATGCGCGAAGTCCGTATGGCCCTTCTTGAGGCTGACGTTAATTTTAAGGTCGTAAAGGAGTTCATTGCCGTTGTAACGGAAAAGGCTGTGGGTCGGGATGTGTTGGAAAGTCTGTCTCCCGGCCAGCAGATTGTCAAAGTTGTCCATGAGGAATTAATCGAGTTACTTGGAGGTCAAGACGAAGGCCTGAAACTTACCGGACCGTCACCAGCCATTATCATGCTGGTTGGGTTACAGGGTTCCGGTAAGACGACAACTGCCGGCAAGCTGGCCGGATTCCTGAAATCAAAGGGCCGAAGACCGTATCTTGTGCCGGCTGACGTTTATCGTCCCGCTGCTATCGAACAGCTTCGCATTCTGGGCAAAAGTATTTCCGTGCCTGTTCACCCGTCACAGACTGACCAGAATCCTGTGTCGATCTGCAGGAGTGCTGTGACAGCGGCAAAGGAACATCGGCATGACATCGTAATTCTTGACACGGCGGGACGACTCCATATTGACGAGGTCCTGATGGGGGAACTCGCTCAGATCAAAACAGAGGTAAGGCCTGCCGAGATCCTGTTTGTCGCTGATGCGATGACCGGGCAGGACGCGGTCACGGTTGTTGATAAATTTAATATTGATCTTGAGATCACCGGCGTAATCCTCACCAAGATGGAGGGTGATGCCCGGGGCGGCGCCGCCCTGTCAATAAAAAAAGTAACTCAAAAACCGATTAAGTTTGTTGGTACCGGCGAAAATCTTGACGCTCTTGAAGTTTTTTATCCTGACCGGCTGGCATCACGCATCCTTGGAATGGGTGATATTCTTACGCTGATCGAGAAGGCTGAAGAGGTTGTTGATAAGAAAAAGTCAGAAAAACTCGCAAAAAGAATCAAGAAAAACGCCTTCACCCTGGAAGACTTTCTTGATCAGATCCAACAGATAAAAAAGATGGGAAGCCTGGAACAGATCATGGGCATGATACCTGGTATGAACAAGATTAAACAGCTTAAAAAGATGCCGAAACCTGACGAAAGAGAACTTGTCCGGATGGAGGCGATTATCAAATCCATGACCTTTGATGAACGCCGCAAGCATCAGATTATTAATGCAAGCCGCAGGCAACGTATCGCCAGGGGTAGCGGGACTACGGTTCAGGATGTAAATAAGGTCATTAGAAGCTATACTGAGATGCTCAAGATGATGAAAAAGATGAGAGGTCCGATGGGCATGACGGGCGTCGGTAAAAAGAAGCGGAAAAGGCCGAAAGGTCTGTTCCGTTAACCCGCTCATATTCAGCGGAATCCATAACAAATTAAGAGGAAACAGGAAAAATGGCAGTAAAAATCCGTTTAAGTAGATTTGGTAAAAAGAAGCGACCCTTTTACCGTATCGTGGTGGCTGATTCCGAGGCAAAGCGGGATGGAAAATTTTTGGAACTGGTAGGAACGTATGATCCGATGAAAGACCCGTTTGAGGTCAAGCTTAACCAGGAAAAAATTCAGTCCTGGCTTGACAAAGGCGCCCTGCCTACCACGACCGTAAAAAACCTGATAAAAAAGGCGGCAGCAGCTCCTGCGGAGTAAGCAATCACGTGGTAGCAACAGCCCTTTTAGTGCCTTAGTGGTAATTTTCTTGTTTTTTGTGGCAGAAAAACTCCGAAGTTATATGTGACGCCTGTGGTGCCACATGTTTTAAGGCACTTATACCCCTCAGGGGGGTACTGAACAGAGTCCAGGACCTTTAAAAATTTCCAGTTTATCTGGGTTAGATCGCAAACCTCTTGCCCTGTAAGCGTTCACCAGGTGCTGTAGCTGTGCGCCCGAAGGAAGTGCCTTTGGGGTGCGTGATCAGGGCAATCAGCTATGCCTACCTATGCTGGTTGCGCTGATCACGTGCAGGTAAGCGAGCCTGCGAGACTCCGCATGCGGCGCCTGTGAACGCTTACCCTGCGGAATGAAGGACTTAAATTCATATGAAGGATTTGGTTACTTTTATTGCGACATTTCTTGTGGACCAGCCCGATGCGATTGATGTGGTTGAGTCTAATCAGGAAGGCCAGATTATACTGGAATTACGGGTTGCCAAGGAAGACCTGGGCAAGGTGATCGGCAAACAAGGCCGAACCGCACGGGCAATCCGGACATTATTGACCGCGACAGCGGGGAAGAGCAACAAGAAGGCGAGGCTCGATATAATCGACTGACCGGACATCCTGCTGTTGTGAATGTTTTTAATGTTCATCCTGAAAGAAAAATTTTGTGCCGCTGAGCAGGATCAAGTCTTGGTCGGCAAGGTTGTAAAGGCCCACGGTATCAAGGGAGAGATAAAGGTATTTCCTTTCTCAAAATCCCCGGATGATTTTAAATCATACCCCGAGGTGATCATTACTGACGAGTCCACCGGGGAAAGAGTAGTTTACCGCGTCACCAGAATCCGCAGTTTGAAAAAACTCGCCATAATCCAGCTTGATGGAGTGGAGAATCGAAACGATTCAGACGAGTTACGCGGCAAGGAGGTCTGGATTCCGAGACAGTACCTGCCGGAACCGGAGACTGACGAGTACTACCGTCATGAGATGAAAGGACTGCAGGTGGTCACGGACAACGGTCGCAGGCTTGGGACCATCACGTCATTCATAGCAACCCCCGGGCATGATATACTGGTTGTTACAGGCCTTGGCCGGGAATATCTGATTCCAGCCGTAAATGAGTTGATTCGAGATATAGATAAGGAAACAGGAGCCCTGATCATTTCCCCTACCCCCGGATTACTGGAGATTAATGATTAAGGGCTCAAGTAAAAATAACTTGTACATCTTCCATCTCATCTTCAGGCCGTTTTGGGCCGATTGTGAGGTTACAAAATCCTCAAATTAGCGCTGCTGGTCCTGCGGTTTTGTAACCTCACAATCGGCCCAATCCGACCTAAATCTGAGCGCAATATTGTCCAACTTATTTTTACTTGAGCCCTAAGGGATGGGACGGCGAATGAGATTTGACGTTCTCACTATTTTTCCTGATCTGCTTAAATCGCCCTTGGAGGAAGGAATTATCCGACGGGCGGTGCAGGACGAAAAAGTCAGGATAGAGACACACAACATCCGCGATTTTGCCCTTGATAAACACGCCATGACCGATGACCGTCCGTTCGGCGGTGGCGAAGGCATGGTGATGAAGCCCGAACCTATTGCCGCGGCTCTTCAGCATGTGCGCAATCTGGCCCCTGGCGGCCATGTGATCCTGCTTAGCCCTCAGGGACGGTTATTCTCCCAGGAAGTAGCCGAGGAACTGGCCCAACTGGACCACCTGGTGTTGTTGTGCGGCAGATACGAGGGCGTGGACGAACGAATCAGGGCCGGGTTTGTTGATGAAGAGGTCTCTGTTGGGAATTACGTCCTCACAGGCGGAGAACCGGCAGCCTTAATATTGATTGATGTTATTACCAGGCTAATCCCTGGTGTGCTTGGATGTGCTGATTCGGCTGAAAACGACAGCTTCAGTCAGGGGTTGCTCAAGCATCCTCAATTCACCAGACCCAGGGTATTTAATTCAGTTAAGGTCCCGGAGGTCCTTTTGTCCGGAGACCATAAAGCTATTTTTGAATGGCGCTTCGCTGCCTCGGTGCGACAGACATTGGAAAAGAGACCTGATTTAATTGAGCATGTAAGCTTTACCAAAAGCGAGATTAAGATTCTGAAAAAGCACGGAGTGGATATAAAACCAGCAGTCGATGACATTTGATTTTATCAATGTCATAGGTTCCGGGTTCAAGGTTTATTTGAGTGGAAATGCAAATCAGATTGGATCTTGCCTTGGTCCACTATCCGGTATACAACAAAAATGGAGAGACCATCGGCTCCGCAGTCACTAATCTCGACCTGCACGACATTGCAAGGGCTGGCCGGACATATGGTGTGGGCACGCTGTACATCGTGACCCCTTACCAGGACCAGCAGGAACTGGTTAGTGAGATAACAGCCCACTGGCGGACCGGGCATGGGGCTCAATATAACAGCAAGAGAAAGGACGCTCTCTCGATTGTGCGCCTCTGTAGCGACCTGGACGAATTGTTTGCCCTGACGACCGAGAAGAAGGAACGTCCCATAATCCTGGCCACCAGCGCAAAGGAGCACGTGATAACATGGTCTTATGATTTGACTCGGAAGAAGCTTTATTCCGGAGAGCGGTTCCTGATTTTATTCGGAACCGCATGGGGCTTGACGTTGGAAGCGCTAAACGCGGTTGATGGCGTATTGCCACCCATTAAAGGTCAGGAAGAGTACAACCACCTATCAGTGAGATCTGCTGCAGCCATAGTGTTAGATCGGCTTTTAGGCAACCGGACCTAGAGGTTTAAAAATTGCTGTAAG
>JAYEJK010000093.1:0-4515 GCA_034660535.1 Thermodesulfobacteriota bacterium
ATGATTCGAGTCATGCGCATTTATTAAATCGCCTAGTCACCGAGCCCAAAAGGAGACACGGACAAACAAGTTTGTCCATGCCACCCATCACCCATCGCCTCCCCCAAATCCGTTATAATCAGAAAATTTCCAGTTTATCTGGATTAGCTATTTTCGGCATCAAGCCGAATATTTACATTCCCAGAGCATAAATTACATACGCCCTGCTGCCCGGCCTCCCTATTTCATATCCCTGGCTTGTACCCAGATCACCGCGTCCTGGGACAGTTCCTTGCCGTCATGTTTGTCCATAGGTCCTGCGCCCAGGGCGCAAAAGCCCCACCAGCCGGCACGGGGAATGCCGAAGGTAAACTCACCATCCGCATTGGCCTTGATTGTCATGGTGACAAAGGCATCCTGGGGGGCCTCCACCTCAGAATCCTTGGCAAAGGCGTTCTTGTCCATTAGCGGTTTGTGGTTCATGTACTCCACCTCGATTTCAGCAAAAGGAACAGGCTTGCCGTTGCCCTTCACAATTCCCCTGAAGACATTGCCGGTCCAGAGAGCATATGGTTTGTCCAGAGGGATGATCTCTGCCGGAAGGCCGATCTCCGTATCCCAGTCAGAGGGGAACCCGCCTGTATTGATAATCACCTTGGTAACCTGTTGAATATAGCAATTTTCTTCCTTCTCAAGATAAGGAGAGGGAACCAGACAAAAAACATTGTCGCCCATTCCCCGAAGCTTATAGGAGGTCTCGTATGCCTTGCCGCTGTTTGTCAGGCTTGTCCAGGTGATCGGTTTCAGGGTGTCGAGAAGGTCGTTTTTCTTTCCCTTGCGCACTACAAAAAACTGTTCCGGCTTTCCCATATCCATGGTATGCCCGGCCTCAAAGGGATGGGTAAAGACCAGCTTGAGATCTATTGTCTTTCCTTTGTTCAGCGCCGCTTCGGGCGTATAAATCGTCTGGAAATGGGCCAAGGCAGGCATGGCCATCGTTATTACCAGTAAACCTGTAAAAATATAAATAACCTTTTTCATCGATACAACTCCTTTCTTGATTAATATTTTTTTTGAAAATCCAGTAGCGCTTTACTCGATAATCTCTTTTCCATCGACTTCCACGACGTGCCCAGGCCCGGCGTTTAACACAACCTTGTATGGGACTAAAGGCTTGTCAATAGTAAACTCGCTGTCCTCATCCATTTTGCCTTTGATTAAAACCGTGCCGTTTTTGTCTTCCACTCTCATCTCCACGCCGGCCGCGGACGACCCGTCGGAAAACCCGCCTTCGCAGGTTATTGTGTTATCCCCGTTATCGTAACAGGAGCAGAGAGGCGTGTGGGCAAATGCCTGATCCGTGAAAAACAGGCAAAAAGCCGATACCCCAGTCAAAATGACTTTTCTGAACATTAAATTACCTCCTTTTTTTTATGTGTAATCTGATTTGTTTTTTACAAAACCCATAAATATCGTAAAAGCAAGGGCCAGACCGTAAAAAGCAAACATGGCCTGAAGCCCTGAAAGCCCCAGGGCGCTTCCTCCGGAAAAAATCAGTACCGCCATCATCATCCCAAGCAGCATGGGGTAAGACATGGAAAAAAGCATCCACTTGACGGAATTGGTCTGGAGCTTTACCGTGATGGCGGTTGCTATACACGGGGGATAAAGCACCATGAAAAGCATCAGAGCCAGGGCATGAAGGGGGGTAAATCCCTCCTCGCCTTTGGCCATTCGCTCTTCTAATGTTTCTCCTTCTTCCTCCTGCTGATACAGGGCGCCCAGAGTTGCCACGCTGCTCTCCTTAGCGGCAAAGGCGCTCAAAAGGGCTACATTAACGCGCCAGTTAAAGCCGGCCCATTCTGAGACGGGTTCTAAAGTTTTTCCGATCCGTCCCAGGTAACTATTATCGATTTTTTCCTTGCGTATCTTTCTTAAAAGTCGTTTGCGCCCCTTGAACAGCTTTTTAAAGGCCCGGTTGACCTTTTTGGCGATTTTATCCTTGCCCGGCTGTGCAATACTGAAAAAAAGCGGATTTTTCCCCTCGAATTTCATGTTTAAGGCCGCCACCGCATCCTTGCCTTTGGCCCGCATTTTGGCGGTTTTGTATTCATCCCAGTAAAGGATGAGGGCCATGAGATTTTCGCCCCGAAGCTCTTCGGCATAGAGCGTGTCTTTTATCTTCTCGAAAAAAAGCTCAACCGTTTTATCCTTTTCACCGGTGAAATGGACCATCCTTTCGCCACTCAAGCCGGGGAACTGCAACAAAACAAATAAGACAACCGCAACCGCCGCCACGATAGTGATAATCTTGCGTATAAAGAGCCACACACGCTCCACAGCCCGTCCCAGGACGCCCCGAATGGTCGGCACATGATAGGAAGGCATCTCCATGACAAAAGGCGCGGTCTCCTTGCCTTTAAGCACGGTCAAGGATAGAATTTTGGCCGCAGGAAGCACGAGCAGAAGGCTGATGGAGGAGATAAAGAACATTGCCAGACCCTTATGCTGCGAAAAGTATATGTTGATCAACAGGATATAAAGGGGAACCTTGGCCAGGCAGTTCAGGATGGGAATAGTCAAAATTGTCGCCATCCTTGATCGCTCATCCGGAATGCCCTTACAGGACATAACACCCGGCACCGCGCAACCGCCTACAAAGATACCGGATAAGACCATGGGCAGGGTGGACTGGCCATGGAGACCGAACCGGCTGAACAGCCGGTCCATGATAAAGGCCATCCTGGGCATATATCCGCTGTCTTCCAGAATGGCGATAAGGCTGAAAAGTATAAAAAAAATTGGAATATAGTTCAGCAATGCGTTAATGCTGTCCACGAACCACAGGGCAAAGGAGCGGATGAGCGGGATTTCGATAAATCCCGGGTCCGGCATAACGGCTTCCGTTAAGCTCCGCAGCTTGGCCAGCAGCGGCCACGTGTAGTTTGTGAGGTTGTACCCCTGAACAATGGAAAGGTAATAAAGGAGATAGATCACTCCCACAAGAATAATCGGCCCCAAAAAACGGTGGCAGACAAAGCGGTCAATCTTGTCGGATAAAGGAATTTTCATCCCTGTTCGCGGCTTGATGCAGGATTTGACGATATCATCCGCCGCTTTGTACCGGCGGCGGGCGATATATATCTCCGGCATCTCGTCAAACCTTGATTCGAACTCCTCGCGTTTTTTATCAATAGAATGAAAGAATCCACCGGGGTCTGCAAGATGATCTTCAACCAACCGCCGCGCTTCACTGTCGCCCTCCATGAGCTTGATGGCCAGCCATCGAAGTGTATATTTTTCGGCAATGGCCGTTTCCGAAGAAAACATTGCCTTGATTTCCCTAAGAAAAGGCTCCATTTCTCCATAATCAATACGCGCTGATTTCAAGGAACGTTCCGAACTGATAGTTTCGGCAATGGAGTCGAACATATCTTTTTTGCCGCGTCCGGTTGCCATGGCCGTGGGAACGACCGGAACGCCGAGCTTTTCAGCTAGTATCCGGGTATCTATCTCAATGCTCCGCCGTTCAGCCACATCCATCATGTTCAGATCCAGAACAATGGGAATATCCATCTCCATCAACTGGAAGGTGAGATAAAGGCTTCTCTTCAGGTTGGAGGCATCCAGTACATTGACCACCACGGAAGGGTTCTCATGAAGCAAGAAATCCCGCGACACCCTTTCCTCTGGAGAATAGGAGGTAAGGCTATAGGTTCCAGGCAGGTCCACGACCTCAACCCTGGTCCCGCCGCGTTTGTACCAACCCGTCATTTTATCTACTGTGACGCCGGGGTAATTGGCAACGTGCTGACTTGCGCCGGTAAGCGCATTAAACACGGTCGACTTGCCGGCATTAGGCTGTCCGGCAAGGGCCACGAGCGCCTTTTGCGCTGTCATGGCTGTTCCACCTCTATATATTTTGCTTCTTCATGCCGCAAACTCACATAATAACCCTCCAACTCGACCTCCATGGGATCTTCGAGCGGCGCGTTCCGGACCACCTTTAATCTCAGACCGGGATAGACCCCCATGTCTAAAAGTCTCTGGCCCAGCTTATTCCCTGCAAACAACTTTTTAATATGACATTCATTACCCGGCCTCAACTGATCAAGCGTCATGGTTCGATCCTCCCATCCGTTTAAAAATAAAAAAAGGCACAACCGACCATTTTTTAATGCTTCCGGTTACGCCTTCACTTCCTCCGCACCGAGGTCGGCCGAAGACCGTAAGGCATTCCCTACAATATTAGGAATATCTATCTTAACAAGAAATCACTAAGCTACATGCTGACTTTCTTATTGTCAACTTTTTTATTCATTTTCGAGGGAGAGAGGGTCGGGAGAAGAGGGGGAAACCCTTGAGACATTGGACAAAAAATTTCCAACTTGACAGTTATTACCACTAACTGCTAACCCAGATAAACTGGAATTTTTAAAGGTCCTGGACTCTGTTCAGTACCCCCCTGAGGGGTATAAGTACCTTAACAGCTGCGTGTAACTATTTAAAAATATTTCACCTTTTTGATTTCCTGCC
>JAYEJK010000094.1:0-16431 GCA_034660535.1 Thermodesulfobacteriota bacterium
CGGTTTGACATCCCCGAAATCCTCACCGTAGCCCTGCTACGCTTGCGGTTTCGTGAATATCAAACCGACTAAATCTGCAACACATTTCGGATCGGAATTACCCAAGTTATTTCTTTCCAGACCCTAAATCTGAGCGCTATATGGGTAAGTTATTTATTTCCACATCCCTTAAATAAATCCCCTGACTTTTTTTATTATACGTTCAGCAATATTCTCCGGCACTTTATCGTAACAGGCAAAATGCATTGTAAAAATTGCTCTGCCCTGTGTGCTGGAACGAAGATCTGTTGAATATCCGAACATCTCGGCGAGGGGCGCCTGGGCCTTTACGACCTGATGACCGCTATCACGGCCTTCCATTCCGAAGATCCGTGCCCGCTTGCTGTTTAAGTCCGAGATAACGTCCCCGAGGTAGGCCTCGGGCAGGACAACCTCAAGTTTCATGATCGGCTCGAGAAGGACGGGCCGAGACTCTAATGCCCCTTTTCTGAATGCCATGGCGGCGGCAACACCGAATGCCTGTTCAGTGGAATCTTCCTGGTGATAGGACCCGCCTACCAGGCTGATTTTGACGTCCACTACCGGAAACCCTAAAAGCGGACCGGAATCAAGCCCTGCCTCTACCGCCTTTTTAACTGCCGTGATGAATTCCGCCGGAACAATCTCTTCATCCACACAGTTCTCAAACTCAAATCCCGCCCCCCTTGCCAGGGGCTGAAACTCCAGCCACACATGGCCGTACTGGCCTTTCCCGCCGGCATGCTGATCAAATTTGCCCTCGGCCTTTGCAGTTCCCTCAAAGGTTTCCTTGTATGCGACCTGGGGCTTTCCAACATTGACGCCGACCTTGAATTCACGTACCAGCCGACCCGTGATAATTTCAAGATGGAGTTCCCCCATACCGGAGATTAAGGTCTGGCCGGTATCAGGATCAGTCGTGGTCTTAAATGATGGGTCTTCTATTGCAATTTTTTCAAGGCTTGCGCGCAGTTTTTCTTCATCAGCCACCCCCTTAGGCTCAATCGCCGTACTGATAACCGGCTCCGGAAAATCCATGGTGTCAAGCCGGAGACTGTCTCCTGCCCGGCATAACGTGTCCCCGGTGGTGGTAAACTTCAGGCCGACAACTGCTGCAATTTCACCAGGCCCGACCTGCTCCACATCCTCACGCTTGTTGGCGTGCATTATGACAATTCGGGCTATCTTTTCCTTTTTTCGTTTTGACGGGTTATATACCTTGTCTCCGGCCTTTAACACGCCTGAATAGACGCGCAGGCAGGCAAGATTGCACACAAAAGGATCAGAGGTCAACTTGAATACCAGAGCACAGAACTTTTCCTTCTCGCTCGTCTCTCTGACCTCGGTTTCGCCCTCTCTGTTTAATCCCTTTATAGCCGGCACATCCATGGGAGAAGGTAGATATGAAATCACGGCGTTCAAGAGCGGCTGAACACCTTTATTTTTGAATGCGCTGCCGCAAAGAACCGGCACCAGTTCCAATCGTAAGGTTGCGTGCCTGATCGCCTGGATTATCTCGGAGGCGGATATAGGTTGCTCTTCCAGATACTTTTCCATGACCCCTTCATCGAAGTCGGCCAACTTCTCGATAAGGGCCATTCGTGCGGCCGTGACTTGATTTGTGAAATCAGCCGGGATCGGTTTTTCAATTACATTTAATCCCTGGGACTTCTCGTCGAAAACCATCATTTTTTCTGAAATGAGGTCTATGACACCCTGGAACTGATCCTCGCTGCCAACCGGTATCTGGACGGGAAGGGGATTGGCTCCTAAGCGATCGACCATCATGTCGATGACACGTTCGAAGTCCGCGCCGATCCGGTCCATTTTGTTTATAAAGGCGATCCTGGGGATCGAATAATGTTCGGCCTGATGCCAAACCGTCTCGGATTGGGGCTCAACTCCCCCAACCGCGCAAAATATTGCGATTACGCCATCCAACACCCTTAAACATCGCTCCACTTCTATGGTGAAGTCAACATGTCCGGGGGTGTCGATTATATTTATCTTGTGATCGTTCCAGATACAGGTCGTGGCTGCCGAGGTTATCGTAATGCCCCGCTCCTGCTCCTGTTCCATCCAATCCATGACTGCCGAACCGTCATGGACCTCACCAATTTTATGGGATCGGCCGGTGTAATATAAAATTCGTTCAGTAGTAGTGGTCTTGCCCGCATCGATGTGGGCCATTATGCCGATATTGCGTACTCGCGCAATTGAGACGTTGGATGCCACGACTGGTTATTTCCTTCAACCCCTCTGTTGCTTTCACCAAGCAATTTCTCCTAACAGCCCGTGGGTTCGGAACAATAAGGCCGACCGACTTGCTTTCCCCTGAAAAGCGCTGCCAAACATTTACAATTTGGTGGTTCCAGCTATTTTCCGGCATCAAGCCGAATATTTACCTGATCATTGTTTCCATCAGAAGGTCAGGCAAATTATCTCTTCTTCACAAATTTTGACTGACAAATCCTTTATATTACCCTAAAACAAGATTTCTGTCAATGAAGGAAACATTTTTACCGTTACCACCGATAATGGGCAAAGGCCTTGTTGGCTTCGGCCATCCTGTGCGTGTCCTCACGCTTCTTCACCGAGGTGCCACGGTTGTTGTATGCATCCTGCAGCTCAGCCGCAAGTTTTTCAGCCATGAATTTTCCGGAACGTTTCTGAGAAAAATCGACGATCCACCTGATTGCCAAGGCATTACGCCTTTCAGGCCTGACTTCCACCGGAACCTGATATGTAGCGCCGCCGACACGCCTGGATTTTACTTCTACGCGGGGCCGAACCTTGTCCATAGCCTTTTCGAAAACCGTAATCGGATTTTCTTCGGAAATTCTTTTTTCCAGAATATCCATTGCATCGTAAAAAATCCGCCGGGCAATACTCTTCTTACCCCTCAACATGATTCCGTTGATAAATTTTGAGACCAGCAGGTTGTTAAATCGTGGATCAGGCACACCCGGTCTCTTTGCTATCAGTTTACGTCTCGGCATTGTCAACTCCTATTCGCAATAAAGGAGCCCTATATCAGAACATTGCCCACCCTCAAAACCCCAACCAGCGGACAGGCCTTTGTTCCCGGACCCCTTTTTATCTCCGGTTCAATTAATGGTTCATTTCCGGATGAAAACTATTTAGGCCGTTTTGCTCCGTACTTGGAACGACCCTGTCTACGGTCACTCACACCCAGTGCATCCAGAGTTCCGCGGACTATATGATATCGCACACCTGGAAGGTCCTTTACTCTTCCACCCCTGATGAGCACAATTGAATGTTCCTGGAGGTTGTGTCCAATGCCTGGAATGTAAGATGTCACCTCTATCCCGTTTGTAAGCCGGACCCTGGCCACCTTACGCAAGGCGGAATTCGGCTTTTTCGGCGTAGTGGTGTAAACACGAACACACACACCCCTTTTCTGAGGTGACCCTTTTAGTGCAGGCGTGTTGGTCCTGCTTAAAATCTTCTTGCGTCCGTGCCTCACGAGTTGATTAATGGTCGGCATAAATCAAGGCTCCAAAAAAAACTTAGTCATAGGTTCAAGGTTCAAAGGTTCCGGGTTCAAAGGTTTATTTGAGTGGAACCCTAAACACAGCTTCCTGAAACGAACTGTAACATAAACGAAAGAACAGAGATTAATAATAGAACCTGCCCTGCTTGTCAAGGACAATTTGTGATCCCTGGATATTTGATATAAGGAAACAACGAAAATAGGAGTTATGGCAGCAACCTCAGCATATCCAGTAATAGTTTACGGTTTATGGTTTATGGTTTACGGTTTACGGTTTATGGTTTACGGTTTATGGTTTATGGTTTATGGTTTACGGTTTACTTTTCAATAAAGTTGCAAATAATAATTTTCCGTCAACCCCTGAGCCCCTGAACCCTTGTGGAATCAAGTCTCTGTGAGTTCTCCCTCTGCTGAATAACGATCAAGGCCTGTGCCGGCAGGAACCAGACGGCCCATGATCACGTTTTCTTTAAGTCCGACGAGGTGGTCAACGCGACCTGCCATGGCGGCGTTTGTGAGAACCTTTGTGGTCTCCTGGAACGATGCGGCTGAAATAAAGCTGTCCGTACTCAAGGATGCCTTTGTCACTCCAAGAAGAAGCGGTTCAGCCACCGCGGCCCTGCCGCCTGTCTTTAAAATCTTTTCATTTTCTTCAACAAACCGCCACCACTCAACCTGCTCACTCAACATGAACGTACTGTCGCCGACATCCGTAATCTGGACCCGGCGCAGCATCTGGCGGACAATCACTTCGATATGCTTGTCATTTATCTTAACGCCCTGCAGACGGTAAACCTCCTGGATTTCGTTGACAAGGAACTTGGCCAGTTCCTTGACTCCCTTAACGCGCAGAATGTCGTTGGGGTTAGGCGATCCATCCATGAGCGCTTCACCGGACCTTACATAATCTCCCTCGTGGACGCCGATATGTTTGCCTTTGGGAACCAGGTATTCCTTGGGATCACCTATGTCAGGCGTGACAACGACCCTTTTTTTGCCCTTAAGATCCTTGCCGAAGCTCACCCGGCCGTTGATCTCCGTGATGATCGCATATTCCTTGGGTTTACGGACTTCAAACAATTCGGCGACACGCGGCAGACCACCTGTAATGTCCTTGGTTTTGGTAGTTTCTCTCGGAATCTTGCCCACTACCTTGCCGGGCTCGATCAAGTCCCCTTCCTTAACGTTTATAATCGTCCCCACAGCCAATGAATAGCGGGCAATGGCCCCTGATGGGAGCTTAGCGCTCCGGCCATTGGAATCCTTGATCGTGATTCTCGGGTTCATCTGTGTTGCCCTGGACTGAACAATTACGTAACTGGATTTGCCGGTTACCTCGTCCACACGCTCCTGCATGGTCGCACCTTCAACGATATCACCGAACTTGATCGTTCCGCCGATTTCGCTCACTATGGGAATCGTGTACGGATCCCAGTCCGCGATCAGGGCGCCGGACTCAACTTCCGCACCTTCAGCCACCAGCATCTGAGCGCCGTAGTTCAGGGGATAGCGTTCACGTTCCCTGCCCTGCGGTCCGATGATGCTGAACTCTCCATTCCTGTTCATGACCACTATTCTTCCTTCATTATTGGTCACTACATGAAGATTCTCGTATTTAACAACCCCTGAGTGCCTGGTCCGGATTTCCGCCTGCTCAACGGTCCGACTGGCTGTCCCGCCTATATGAAATGTCCGCATGGTCAACTGGGTTCCAGGCTCACCGATCGACTGAGCGGCAATTATGCCGACCGCCTCGCCTTTATTCACCATATGTCCTCTTCCGAGGTCACGACCGTAACACATTGCGCACACGCCTCGCTTTGACCTGCATGTCAGCACTGAACGAATAAGGACCCGGTCCATTCCGGCATCCTCGATCAACTTGACGTGATCCTCCGTGATCTGCTCATTTGCAGGCACCAGGACATTGCCTGTAAAAGGATCTTCAATATCATCCAAAGCTACGCGACCTAGAATACGCTCGCCGACCCGTTGAATTACCTCGCCTCCCTCCATGAGCGGTTCCATCAGGATGCCGTCTATTGTGCCGCAGTCGTACTCAACAATGGTTGAGTCCTGGGAAACGTCTACAAGACGTCTTGTGAGATAGCCGGAGTTCGCAGTTTTAAGCGCTGTATCAGCAAGACCTTTTCGGGCGCCGTGGGTTGAGATGAAGTACTCCAGTACGCTTAAGCCTTCGCGGAAATTCGCCTTGATCGGCGACTCGATAATCGCGCCGGACGGTTTGGCCATCAGTCCACGCATGCCGGCCAGCTGCCTGATCTGATCCTTGCTGCCCCTTGCGCCTGAGTCGGCCATAATGAAAATGGGGTTGAAACTAGGGGATTCCACGAGATTTCCTTCCTTGTCCCTCATGTACTGGACGCTCATCTCCTGCATCATTTCCTTGGCAACCTGGTCGGTTGACTTGGACCAGATGTCAACCACTTTGTTGTATTTCTCGCCTGCCGTAATGAGACCGTTTCTGTACTGCTCCTCAACGTCCATGACCTCGTTTTCCGATTTGGCAAGAATATTTTCTTTTTGGGTTGGAATCAGCATATCTTTTATGGAAATGGAAATGGCCGCCCTGGTGGCATACTCATACCCCAGGTCCTTCAGCCGGTCGGCCAGGATTACGGTATTCTTGACCCCGGCATGGCGATAAGAATAGTCAATCAGCTTGGCCAGTGTTTTTTTGTTCATTACCTTGTTTACAAAACTGAACGGTATAGCATCCGGCAGCAGCTCGCCCACCAGGATTCGACCTACTGTGGAGTCAATGATCTTGCCGTTCATCCTGACCTTAATTTTTGCCTGGAGGTGTATTTCATCGTACGCATATGCAATCCAGACTTCGTCCGGAGAACTGAAGCATCTGCCCTCGCCCTCGGCATTAAATCGTTCTCTGGTCATGTAGTAAAGGCCGAGCACTATGTCCTGACTCGGAATAATGATCGGCTCGCCATGGGCGGGTGAAAGAATATTGTTTGTAGACATCATCAATACCCTGGCCTCCATCTGGGCCTCCACGCTCAAGGGGACGTGGACCGCCATCTGGTCCCCGTCAAAATCAGCGTTAAAGGCTGTACACACCAGCGGATGGAGTTGAATGGCCTTACCCTCGATGAGCACCGCTTCAAAGGCCTGCATTCCAAGACGATGGAGAGTCGGCGCACGATTTAAGATTATCGGGTACTCTTTTACCACGTCTTCCAAGACGTCCCAGACCTCTTTGGTGCTTTTTTCCACCATCTTTCGGGCGCTTTTGATGGTTGTAACGTATCCTAACAGCTCAAGTTTATTATAAAGAAAAGGCTTAAAGAGTTCGATCGCCATCTTTTTGGGCAGTCCGCACTGGTGAAGCCTGAGATGGGGCCCAACCACGATAACGGTCCTGCCTGAGTAATCCACGCGCTTACCTAAAAGATTCTGGCGGAACCGTCCCTGTTTACCTTTCAGCATGTCGCTTAAGGACTTAAGAGGTCTCTTGTTAGGGCCGGTGATGACCTTTCCACGGCGGCCGTTGTCAAACAGAACGTCCACAGCCTCTTGAAGCATCCTTTTTTCATTTCGAATAATAATCTGGGGTGCATCCAGTTCCAGAAGCCTTTTAAGACGGTTATTCCGGTTAATAACGCGCCTGTATAGATCATTCAGGTCGGATGTGGCAAACCGGCCGCCGTCAAGGGGCACAAGAGGTCTGAGATCAGGCGGCAGCACTGGAATGACCTCAAGGATCATCCATTCCGGGCGGTTCCCGGAATCACGAAAAGCCTCCACGATATTAAGCCGCTTGGCATATTTTTTACGCTTTGCCTCAGAACCGGTCGTGCGCATATCTTCTCTTAATTCAATAGACAGAGAACTCAAATCCAGATTCTTAAGCATTTTTCTGATTGCAGCAGCTCCGATACCTACAGAGAACTTTCCGGCAAACTCCTCTTTTGCCTGGCGGTAATCGTCTTCGCTTAAGAGGGTGGCCACGGGAAGAGCGTCTGTCTCGGATTTGACTATCACATATGAATCAAAGTAGAGGACCTTTTCAAGCTCCTTCAAGGTCATGTCCAGGAGGTTTCCGATTTTGCTCGGCAGGCTTTTTAAGAACCAGATATGGGCAACAGGCGCGGCCAGGTCGATGTGCCCAAGCCGTTCACGTCTGACCTTTGATTGAATCACCTCAACGCCGCACTTTTCACATACAACTCCCCGGTGCTTCATGCGTTTATATTTACCGCAATTACATTCGTAATCCTTCACCGGCCCGAATATTTTGGCGCAGAAAAGGCCGTCTCTCTCCGGCTTGAAGGTACGGTAGTTGATAGTCTCCGGCTTTTTGACCTCACCGTGAGACCAGTCGAGGATCTTTTCCGGAGATGCCAATGAGATACGTACTGAATTGAATTTTACAGGCTTCTTGGCTTTGGCAAAAAAACTGAAAAGCTCTTCCACGGCTTCCCCCTAAAAAAATTTAGTTCCTGGTTCAAGGTTCAAAGGTTCAAGGTTCAGAGATTCCGGGTTCAAAGGTTCAGAGGTTAATCGGAATTTTTTTTATTTAACCCTGAACCCTGAACCCGGAACCCTGGTTATTCGTCCAGCAGTTCCATGTCCAGGCATAATCCCTGGAGTTCTTTTACAAGGACGTGAAACGACTCAGGCAGACCTGCTTCTAAAAAATTGTTGCCCTTGACGATTCGTTCATACATCCTTGTCCTGCCTCCCACGTCATCTGACTTGACAGTCAGAAATTCCTGCAGCGTATAGGCAGCGCCATATGCTTCCATGGCCCAGACCTCCATCTCGCCCAGACGCTGACCGCCGAACTGGGCCTTGCCTCCTAAAGGCTGCTGTGTAACCAGCGAGTACGGGCCTGTGGACCTTGCATGGATCTTATCGTCAACCAGATGGTGCAGTTTCATCATATACATCGCGCCGACAGTAACCGGGTTATCAAATTTTTCGCCGGTCATTCCGTCGTACAGAAATGCCTGACCCACTTCATCCAGTCCTGCGTCCGCCAGCATAGTCATGATCTCGCCTTCCCCGGCTCCATCAAAGACCGGGGTTGCGATATGGATTCCCGTCCGCATCTCCCGGCCCCATGCCAGCAAGTCATCATCACTCATGTCCATGGTCAGGTTTTTGTACTCTTCAGGTGAATAGACCGCTTTTAGAGCTTTTTTAAGATCCTTGACCCGGTTCCGGACAGCCAGCTCATAAAATCTTTCTCCAATCTGTCTGCCGGCCCGGCCCAGGTGAACCTCCAGCACCTGGCCGACATTCATACGTGAAGGCACGCCCAGGGGATTCAGTACAATATCAACAGGCGATCCGTCCTCGAAAAAGGGCATGTCTTCTTCCGGAAGAAGCCTTGAGACAACACCCTTGTTCCCATGGCGGCCAGCCATTTTATCACCCACCGAAAGTTTTCTTTTTGTGGCAAGGTAGACCTTGACCATCTTGATAACGCCCGGAGGCAGATCATCGCCTTTCCGAAGACGGTTGACCCGGGTCTCGTGCTCGTCCCTGACGTGTTTCGTCTGACTCTTAAAACGTTCGTATATGAGATCCAACTCGCCTTGGAGTTGCTCACGGCCCGTGAAATCAATCTCAAGTAAGGCCGGAAACTCCATTTTTTCAAATATTTCTTCGGAAATTGTCTTGCCTTTTACAACAAGGATTTCTCCATCTTCAGAAAGTATGGCGGATGCCGCCGTTTTACACTTGAGGATAGCCGCCATCTCCTTGCGAACACCATTTTCAAGACATTTGATTTCGTCATCCGCATCCCGGTCAAGCCCGGCGATTTCCATCTTCTCAATCGACAAGGCGCGTTCGTCTTTTTCAACACCCTTTCTGGAAAAAATTTTGGCATCAATCACAACACCCTCAACACCAGGCGGAACCCGGAGTGACGTATCCTTGATGTCTCCCGCCTTTTCGCCGAAAATGGCCCGCAAAAGCTTTTCTTCCGGTGAAAGCTGGGTTTCGCCCTTTGGGGTGACCTTGCCGACCAGAGTGTCCCCTGACCGAACCTCGGCCCCGATCTTAACTACTCCGCTTTCATCAAGATTTCTTAAGGTCTCCTCGCTCACATTAGGGATGTCCCGGGTAATTTCCTCTTTCCCAAGCTTGGTGTCCCGGGCAACCGTCTCAAATACCTCGATGTGGAGCGAGGTAAAGGTATCGTTTTTTAAAAGCCTTTCACTGATCAGAATCGAATCCTCAAAATTATATCCACGCCATGGCATAAAGGCAATAGTGACGTTTTTCCCGAGAGCAAGTTCTCCGCAGTCGCATGCAGGGCCGTCTGCCAGGATGTCACCTTTAGTTACCCGCCGGCCCTGGATAACAGCCGGCACCTGGTTAAAGCAGGTATTCTGATTGGATTTTTTATATTTTTCCAGTCTGTAGACTCCAATGCCCGTGGCAAAATCGTCTGTTCCAGGTTTATCGTAACGCACTACAACACGGTTGGCGTCAACCTCCTCCACAACCCCGTCTCCGCCCGACAAAAGGCAGACGCCGGAATCACGGGCAACCGTTTTCTCATATCCGGTCCCTACAATAGGCGCGGCACACCGCAGCAGGGGCACTCCCTGACGCTGCATGTTGGAGCCCATCAGCGCGCGGTTGGCGTCGTCATTCTCTAAGAACGGAATCAGAGACGCCGCCACGCTGACCAACTGATTAGGGGATACATCCATATAGGTGACTCTATCAGGTGTGGTCATAACCACCTCGCCTTCTTTCCTTGCAATGAGAGAGTCGCCTGTGATGCGGTTTGTTTTGTCTAACTCTATCTTTGCAGGGGCGATGATTTGGTCCTTCTCGTTAAGTGCGGTCATGTAGACCACATCTTCCGTGATTTTTTTGCTCTCTACTTTACGGTAAGGAGTCTCGATAAACCCGAACTCGTTGACCCTTGCAAAGGATGCCAGGGAAACAATCAAACCGATATTCGGTCCTTCAGGGGTCTCAACCGGACAGATTCGTCCATAGTGAGTCGGGTGAACGTCCCTGACCTCAAAACCGGCCCTCTCCCGTGAGAGACCGCCGGGGCCGAGAGCGCTGAGCCTCCTCTTGTGGGTGACTTCGGAGAGCGGATTTGTCTGATCCATGAACTGCGACAACTGGCTTGTGCCGAAAAATTCCTTGATTGCAGAAGTTATGGGCTTCGGGTTTATCAGGTCATGGGGCATGAGGGTGTCGATTTCCTGGAGACTCATCCTTTCACGAATAGCCCTCTCCATGCGCACGAGTCCCATCCTGTACTGGTTTTCAACCAGTTCACCAACGGTCCTGACACGCCGGTTACCCAGATGATCGATGTCGTCAATCGGCCCCTGGGCATCCTTGAGACGCGCCAGATAACGGACTGCAAGCACGATATCATCCTTGGTCAAAGTTCTTTGAGTAATATCCGTATCAAGACCTAATCTTGCATTTATTTTGAAACGGCCCACCACGGACAGATCGTATGTGTCCGGATTAAAGAAAAGATTTTCAAAAAAGGTGGTAGCCACTTCGATTGTCGGCGGACTGCTTGGCCGAAGGCGCCGGTAGATTTCGATCAGAGCGTCTTCTGTGGTATCGACCTTGTCCAGGACCAGGGTCTTCCGAAATGAATCCGTTACGTTGATCCCGTCAATGAAGAGTATTTCAAAGGGCGGAATCTTGGCCTCGACCATGCTTTCAAGGACTTCTTCCGTCAATTCGCCGTTGCCTGAAAGCAAAACCTCGCCGGTCTCCGGATTAATGATGTCATGTGCAACCCAGGCGCCTATCAGTTCATCCGGTTTGATCTCAAGTTCGGTAATTCCGGCGGCAACCATCCGTTTGGCCAGGGCTTTGCCGATTTTACGGTTTTTCTTGGCAAGGAGGTCACCGGTTGCAGGATGGATAAGATCAAAGGTCGCACGCTTGCCGATTGCAAGTTCAGGATCAAAGGTTTTGTGAATTTGTTTACCGTCAATTGAAATCTTTTCAACATTGTAAAAGATCCTCAAGAGTTCCTCGGCGCTGTATCCAAGCGCTTTTAAGAGCGTGGTTACAGGGAATTTCCTGCGCCTGTCAATGCGGACGTAGAGTATATCCTTGGCGTCAAATTCAAGGTCAATCCACGATCCGCGAACAGGGATGATTCTTGCGGAGTAGAGGAATTTGCCAAGGGAATGGGTCTTGCCTCCGTCATGGGTGTAAAACAGGCCCGGCGAACGCTGAAGCTGACTTACAATGACCCTCTCGGTCCCGTTTATCACAAATACACCCGCCCTGGTCATAAGAGGAATGCTTCCCAGGTACACGGCCTGTTCCTTTATATCGCGGATATTCTGTACTTCACTTTCCTGGTCAATATCATAGGTAACCAGCCGTACCGTGATTTTAATCGGAACTTCGTAGGTCATGCCCCTTTCAACACACTCTGCCACGGTGTACTTGGGTTCTCCGAAATTATAACGAGCGTATTCCAGGGAACACGCCCCGTTAAAATCATTTATGGGAAAAACACTGCGGTAGATGCCTTCAAGCCCGGCGTCGTCCCTCTGATCCGGGTCTTTCAGACGCTGGAGAAATTTTTCATATGAGAGTCTCTGCATCTCGATAAGATGCGGTATATCCACAATCTTTTTACTTTTTGCAAAACTCTTTCTGACTCTTTTCGTCGTCTTCATCAAGCACTGCCCTCATGTGTAGTCCATGCCTGCCAAAAAGCGATAAAACGCCACAGAGGATAACCTCTATAGCGTTTTTATCATTGTAAATGAATCAAGATCGATTTCTTTTATTTGATTTCAACAGTTCCGCCCACAGCTTCAATCTTGGACTTGATTTCCTCTGCCTCATCCTTGGAAACGCCTTCCTTGATCGGCTGAGGAGCATCATCAACGAGCTGCTTGGCTTCTTTTAAGCCAAGAGAAGTAATCGCACGAACTTCCTTGATTACCTGGATTTTCTTGTCGCCGATTGCAGCAAGAACCGCGTCAAATTCGGTCTTTTCTTCAGCAGCGTCACCACCGGCATCACCGGCTGCAGGCCCCATGGCCATTGCAACCGGCGCTGCAGCAGAAACACCAAATTTTTCTTCCATTTCCTTTATGAGTTCGGACAGCTCAAGAACACTCATATTTGAAATAAACTCAATTACATCTTCTTTGGTTACAGCCATTTTGCATATCCTCCTGACGAAATATTTCGTCCTGTTTTAATTGTCTGCCTGCTCCTTCTGTTCCTTTACGGCCTGAAGCATGTAAACCAGCTTTCTGGGCACTCCACTGAGCACCTGGACAAAGTTCGTGGGTACTGCCTGCATAACGGACATAAACCTGGCGAGCAGAACCTCTCTGCTTGCCAGTTTGGCCAGCGCAGCCAGATCAGTCGGTGTCAGGGTCTTTTCATCCATGACACCGGTTCTGAGTTCAACCATGGGATGATCCTTGGCAAATTCAGTCAGGATCTTCGCCGGGGCTACCGGATCCGTGTTGGATACCGTAATTGCAGTGGTCCCTTTAAAAAACTCTTCCATCGGCTCGAAGGAGGTACCCTTAACCGCCCTGCGCAAAAGCGTATTCTTGGCGACCCGGATTTCAGCGTTGTTCTTTCTCAGTTTACGCCGAAGCTCCTGGAATTCCGGTACCGTTAGACCCAGATAGTCGGTGACAATGGCAATTTTTGCATCAGCTAACTTGCCAATCAATTCTTCGACTATGGCTGCCTTTTCCTCACGATTCAAAGTCCTCTACCTCCTTTTAACTGTCTGCCGCCATAAAAAAAGTGCTTTCCGGCCCTACAGGCCGTATTCCATGCATCGTTCCGAGTTTCGGATCAGAATCAACAAGCTTATCAATGGGTTTGACCGTAGCGTAAAAGCTCCTGTTTCAGGACGGACAATATTTTATGAAATTTTGATTTGTTAAAAGCGGTCGAGGCGACCAGGACAGACAAAGTGTTCAAAGATCAGGCTGTTTTAAACGCAAAATTCAACACACCTGATATATTGCAATGCAATGACTGATTTGTCTCGGCAGGCCGCCATTTTCTGCTGATTAAACCTTTTTCCAAAAGGTACCCGCTGTCTTCGACATCAAAACCGCTCACATCCTTACAGCAGAATGCTCCCAATAGCTGGTGCGCATCCTGCGTAAATATTCGGCAGCACTCCACAGGGAGGCGATCAGGCTGTCCAGCATACCAAAGTATAGCTGATCAGCCTGATCGCCTCCCTGTGAAGCGCCCCGCAGGAAATGCCCTTGGGGTGCGCTGCCAAACATTTACAATTTGGTGGTTCTAACTATTTTCCGGCATCAAGCCGAATATTTACCCTGAATCATTGGGGTTGGTTTTAATTTCGGCCACAAGTCTTTCATTGGGCAAAGGTGGGCACAGCCCACCCTACAAAAAATACATATTTCCACCATGTTATTCTTAGTTCTCTTGTAGGGTGGGCTATGCCCACCGTTATAATGGCCGAAGTTAAAACCAACCCCGAATCATTAACTGAATCATTAACTGAATCAGGCTTGTTTAACCAAAGTGCGGAGTTCCATAGGATCAATTTTGATCCCGGGACCCATTGTAGTAGACAGGCTTACACTCTTAAAATATACGCCCTTGGCTGAAGACGGTTTTAATTGAATGATTTTGTCAACAAAAGCCAGGATGTTGTCTTTTAATTTGGATGATCCAAAGGAGGTCATTCCGAGCATGGCATGAACAACGCCGGCTTTGTCCACCCTGAAGTCAACCTTGCCGGATTTAATTTCCCGAATCACTCCGGCCACGTCGAAAGTAACAGTGCCCACTTTGGCATTGGGCATCATTCCGCGAGGACCGAGGATACGGCCGATCTTTCCTACGGTGCTCATCATGTCAGGTGTGGCAACGGTCTTGTCAAATTCAAGCCAGCCTCCCTTGATCTTGTCAACATATTCGTCCTCTCCGGCGTAATCAGCGCCTGCGTCAAGGGCCTCCTTCTGTTTTTCACCCTTGGCAAATACCAGAACCGTTACGTTCTTGCCTATACCGTGCGGAAGAACAATAGAACTCCTGACCATCTGGTCCGCATGTCTCGGATCCACGCCCAACCGAATCGCGATGTCCATTGATTCGTCAAATTTGGCCCATTTACATTTCAGGGCTGTGTCAATGCCTTCATCAAGCTCAAATATCGTTCCGGCTTCAAGATCCGCCGTTTTATTTCTATAATTTTTCCCTCGTCTAGCCATGATACTTACCGACCTCAAGCGTTTTTATTGTTTTTCCAACCCAGCAAAGCTGGACTCTTTTCAGTACCCCCATGGGTAAAGATACTTACCCGCCAATGTTTAAGCCACAGCTTTTTGCGGTCCCCTCAATGATCCGCATGGCCCCCTCGATGTCATTGGCATTTAAGTCAGGCATCTTCAATTCGGCGATTTCTTTAATTTTTTTCCTGGGAACCGTTGCGATACGCTCTCTTCTCGGATTACTCGAACCTTTGTCTATGCCCACGGCCTTGAACAGGAGTATGGATGCAGGTGGTGTCTTGGTGATAAACGAAAAAGATCGGTCCACATACACGGTGATGACCACCGGAATAATCATGTCGCCTTCGTTTTGGGTTTTTGCGTTAAATGCCTTGCAAAACTCCATAATGTTTACGCCGTGCTGGCCAAGGGCCGGTCCCACAGGTGGGGACGGATTGGCCTTCCCGGCAGGAATCTGTAGTTTTATAAATGCTGAAATCTTTTTTGCCATTTTATTTTACCTCAATTTAAATAAACCTAGCCTCTGGTCACCTGAAAGAATTCGAGTTCAATCGGAGTTTCTCTTCCAAATATACTGACAAGGACACGCACCCGGCCTTTATCAGGATTTACATGATCTACAATGCCCTGGAAGTTTGAAAAGGGACCGTCAATTACACGAACGATGTTTCCATCCTCAAACATTACCTTTGGTCTGGGCTTTTCAATTCCCTCTTTAATTCTGTTGATGATTTTTTCGGCATCTTCATCAGGCAGCGGTTCAGGGTCGAGGTCGTTTCCTACAAAGCCCGTTATCTTAGGGGTCCCTCGTACCGTATGCCACGTTTCATCGTTTAATTCCACGTTCAACAGGATGTACCCTGGAAAGAATTTTCTTGATGATGTCCGTTTGGCCCCTTTGAACAACTCGACAACCTGTTCGGTCGGCACAAGAATTTCCCCGAAGAGTTCCTCCTGGCCGGCATTATTTATCCGCTCCTGCATTGCGGTCTTTGCTTTTTCCTCAAAGCCGGAATACGTATGAAGGATGTACCATTTTTTAGCCATTCGGTTTACCGCCCGGGTATTGCCCGATCACACTTACGGATGGGCGCTTGTTAAGAAGACTTAGGGGGGTACTGAAAATAGTCCAGGACCTTTAAAAAATTCCAGTTTATCTGGGTTAGTTGAGGATAAGGCTTATCATTTTCCCCAGAAACAAATCAACTGCTCCAAGATATATGGAGATGAGCATTACAAGAATGACCACTACCACCGTTGATCCAAGGGTCTGCTTCCTGGCCGGCCAGGAAATTTTGCCGAACTCGGTCTTAACCTCTGCGGAAAATTGTTTTACCCGCTCCAGTTGAGATCCGATGCTGTTGCCGGCCGGCTGGTCAGGCACAGCCCTTTTCTTCTTACCTGTCCGCTCCGGTTTCTTGTTAGCCATAATTTAGTGCCTTAGTGGTAATTTTCTTGTTTTTTGTGGCAGAAAAACTCCGAAGTTATATGTGACGCCTGTGGTGCCACATGTTTTAAGGCACTTATCCAGGACCTTTAAAAATTTCCAGTTTATCTGGGTTAGTGCCTTAGTGGTAATTTTCTTGTTTTTTGTGGCAGAAAAACTCCGAAGTTATTTGTGACGACTGCGGTTCCACATGTTTTAAGGCACTT
>JAYEJK010000095.1:0-4454 GCA_034660535.1 Thermodesulfobacteriota bacterium
ATTCTTTCCTCACTTTGCATTGACGTTTTTTGCACGGACAAACAAGTTTGTCCATGCCACCCATCAGGCAGTTACAAAAAATGGTGCAAGGCTTTCCTCCCCCAAATCCGTTATAATCAGATATTTTGTTCATATAAACGGATTTACAAAAAGGAATACAGATAGTACGATTTTTTTGGGAGGAGGTCATTATTATAGATAATCTCGCGAGTTTTGGAATTAATAGTTGAATTGTCCTAACTCAACTATTCCCATAGAACTCACGGATTGTCTAGTAAATAACGCTTCCTCCCCCAAATCCGTTATAATCAGTTTTTTTTCTGGTTGCTTATACAGAAGGTAAAGTAACTGCCCATATGGAATTTCCAGAAAATTGGCTACATCTCTACCAAAGTTTAATTTTGAAAATAATTCAAGTGCATCTTTTTCATCTTTTATGAGTGTAGCTTTAAGTTTTGTCATAGAAGAAATGAGCCCCGCCCTTCGCACCTTTTGCAAGGATGGTCAACGGATAACAACAAGCGAAAAACACAGGGAAACCGGAGACGCATAAAGAGTAACATTTTCGTTTTCTGCTGCGGGAACAACAGCAAATATAGAAGTTTGAGGCTCATATTTAAATTTCAGTTTACATCCAACAAGTTATTCTATAGTTTCTACATATCTCCATAAAAAAATTATTCCTGTATATCCTTACAGAATGTAAGGATATACAGATTCTTTTGATCTTCTCATGTTAAAAATTCCACCACCCTTAAGATACCCACTGTTTAACATCCAGTATCTTTCTACAGTCGTAACTTTAAAAACGTGACTCATTTGTCACGTTTTGGGTTAAATTTTCTCCTCATGCTTGAAAAGCGGCGTGCAGACCTTCAGGGAAAGCTCTGTGAACCAATCATCCAGTGGCGCCGAATCCCTGAACACAACAGGATAGTACTTATCCCTTCCGAATTCTCCCGGGTAGTCGTTGCTGCCGTTCCATGTTTTTGACGCCGCATTCATGGCCCTTGACGCATCCGCCTTGTCCAGAAATGATTCCGCGTAAGCAAACGATGTGTCAGGAAAAAAATGAAGAGGGAGTTTCAATCCCTGCCAATATAATTCCAGAAGTTCTTCCAGGATATCAATGGCGTCCGGGGCGGGAATGTAACGCCTAACGGTGTCTCCGGCCACAAGGAGTGTCTGGTCCGGATAACCTTTTGCGGACAGCGCATTCAGCGCCAGATGTCTGATCCAGGCAGTCAAACGATCCTTGCATTTCAGTTTTGCAAACCTGTATTGAAGAAGATGATCCGGGTATATGGAATCTAATCGGCCGGTCAGGTTGAAACCGGACAATTCCAAGTCAACTTCAAGTGGAGCAACCATTTCCGCTGCCTTAAATTCCGACAGCCTGAGAACAAACTCTCCCGCCTCCCTGTCAAGCTCCTTAAACAGCCCGTCTCCGGTTGCGCCGACCGGGAGCATACCGGAAGCACGGACCATGCCCAGCGTCTCTTCGGATTCCCGCTCCGCAAGACGGCCTTTAAGGAGTTTCTGACTGATGAAATAACGATCCAAACCATCAGGCACAAAAGGCTCCCGCTCGTTTAAGAGCTTTGGAACCTCCTTGAAATTCACCCCCAGACGCTCCTTGATTAAAAATTCCGCCGGGTTTATAAAAAAGGCGGTCAGCCTTTCAATACTTAACCTTTGATATTCGTCTGAAGGTTCAGGCAGGGGCGACGTTATCAACGGCACAGGATCACGCTGCTCACCGATGAGCGAGGAAGCAGCCGCGCAGTTTATGGCTGAATAGCTGAACAGGTTCCCATGCCCGTTGAAATATCGCGGACTGAACGGCTGAAGAGGATGACGGATCAAGAGGTCAGCGCTGATTTTCCCGTTGTTTCCGGAATATCCTTTGTCAAGATAGTCAAGAAGCGCGCACACAAGCACGGACGGCGGAATTTCACTGTTGTCCCTTATATCCTGCCCCACGTAGCTGATATAAAGGACTTCCCTTGCCGAGACAATTGCCTCCAGAAACATATAAAGATCGTCAAGCCGGCTGGAACGGTCGCCTCTTCTTCCGGCCCGGGACATCAGATTAAATCCGGTAGTCCTGTCCGCCCTGGGATAATCTCCATCGTTCATACCAAGCAGGCAGATCACCTTAAATGGAATACTCCGCATGGGCAGAAGTTTGCAAAATGTCACTCCACCGGTTAGAAAGCGGGACCCGAATCTTTCAAGCTTGAGCCGTTTATCCAGAAAGGCCCTGATAACTTCGAGCCCTGTCTTTGAAGCAAAACCGGCCAGTTCCCCATGATGAGCCAACTCATCCAGGATCAGGCGTACCATCAGGATCTCAGGCTCGCTTTGTTCGTCAGGCAAGAGGAAGCGATCAAGCAGCAGCCCAAGATATTCCCCCCATCCGGTTATGGTGCGTTTCGCGTTGAGCCCTCCTACGTATTCCGCAAGTGTTGAAATAAACTCGCATAAAGAGCCCAAAAGTTGCGCATCAGCGCCTTCAATGTCGTCAAAAGGAAGGATGCCTGAGAACATGCGCTCGTCCCTGCCCGGCATGGCAAATCCCAGGAGCATCCGGTCAAGGGCCGCGAACCAGCTATTTTCAGAAAACCCTGTAAATCCGGACCGTTTCCGGTGCTCCTGATCAAGCCCCCAGCAGACCCTGGTCTGTTCAAGCCACCTGCTGATAACAGGCAGGTCACTTTCCGAGATTCCAAAGCGCTGCCTGACTGAATCATAATCCAGTGCTTTAAGGACCTCCGCCGCACCAAAACGCCCCCCGGCCAGGTCCAGAACAGCAAACAGGCTATCCGCCACAGAACTGCTTGATCGCGCCGACCGGTCGGCAATAGTAAATGGAATGGACTGAATCTCATCTCTTATGATACCGGTGTAGGTGTCAACCTCGAACACGGCCCTTACAAACGGCACGTATTTCTCTATGTCAGGCGCCATTACGACCACGTCTCCGGGATCAAGATCCGGATTGCGTTCAAACAGGTCTAAAAGCCTGTCAAAAAGGACCTCGATCTCCCGCATGGGGCTGTGACAGGAATGAATCTGAATGGAAACGTCGTAGGCAGGGACTGTAAATCCCTCAGGGTCCGCATCGCCGGATGCTCTAAGACAAAAAATATCGTTCTGCACGCACCCAAGCAGGGTCTCTCTGCCCGGCTCTGCAAACAGGTCTGTTTCCTCTGCCCCGTAATCCTGCACCATGTCAAGAAAATCGCGACCCAGTTTGCCCATAGCGGCAAGAAGCGGATTCCCGGTTTCAAGATACATATTTTCGTGTTCAGTGAAATGATCTCCGGCCTGGCGCCTCTTTCTGTAGATCTCCTTTTCGGAAAAAATGTCACCCCAATACTCTTGACACGGGTTCACAACAAAAAGATGGACATCACAAAATTCTGAAAGCTTTGCAAATAAATCCAGAAAAAAGGGAGGCAGAGCCGAAATCCCGAACACGGATATCCGGGAGGGAAGGCGCGCGGGCTGTTCGTTGTTTTTGCTGAATTTCTCAAAAAAGGCTCCCCATTGCGCGGCCCTGTGATTTTTGCCGTGCCTGTCCACAAGCGCACGCCATAAGAAAGACTGCCACTTTTCGTCCCCTTCGCCGGTTTCATGGCAGCCGGACTCCCATTGTGTGATTAAATCGGGACGAAAAATTACATACTGGTCAAAGATATCCGCTATCCTTCCAGCCAACTGCATAAGTTTCAGTCCTGTTTCGTCATTCTCAAGATATGCGTTTAACGATTTAAATTCGTCATGGGCAATAAAACCGGGTATCAGTTCCATGAGGCTGAATGTCATTATCTCGCGTGAAAAAAGAGACGTGTCCGGAATATTTTCCAGGTTCAAGCGGAATACATCCCGGATAAAGGCCTCAGGGAAACGAAAACAACCGTTTGCCCACACCCCCAGCCGCGCGGCAAGCTGCATGGAAATCCACCGATCCATGCCATTGCTCTGGACCACGATATACTCAGGCGAGAGCGGTGAGGCCGGCGCCGCGGCTACAACACCGGCAAGCGAGTCCGCCAGATCTTCGAGACGATTTCCTGTATAGAGTTTTAACATGATTTTTCAGAGCGCTTGGAGCGGTCGAATCGACAATTTTGTATCGCTGTGGTAATTTTAAGGTTGAATTAAACGTTTTTTCGGGCAGGATAGCAAGTATTAAAAGGAGAAATTACATGCCGATTCTTGGTGCGCATATGTCTACCGGGGACGGTCTGCATAAGGCTTTTGAACGTATGAAGAGACATTCTCGGAGTTTGACCGGATCATCGGCCTTGACAATCTGAAATTCTTCTGATTATAACGGATTTGGGGGAGGAAAGCCTTGCACCATTTTTTGTAACTGCCTGATGGGTGGCATGGACAAACTTGTTTGTCCGTGCAAAAAACGTCAATGCAAAGTGAGGAAAGAATTA
>JAYEJK010000096.1:0-16384 GCA_034660535.1 Thermodesulfobacteriota bacterium
AAAGGAGACACGGACAAACAAGTTTGTCCATGCCACCCATCACCCATCGCCTCCCCCAAATCCGTTATAATCAGGAAATTTTTAAAGGTCCTGGACTATTTTCAGTACCCCCCTGAGGGGTATAAGTGCCTTAAAACATGTGGCACCACAGGCGTCACATATAACTTCGGAGTTTTTCTGCCACAAAAAACAAGAAAATTACCACTAAGGCACTAAAACGAATTGGTTGCAAGGCCCATATTATTTGTAAAATCAAAAGGTTATGCCAAGTCAGAGTAACTTCTCAATAAGTGGTGGCCAAACTCCTGGATTCCCGCATGTCTTTAGCGGGAATCCAGAAAAGAATATTCAAATTTTGCTACCACCACTTATTGAGAAGTTACAAGTCAGAAAGTTGCGTAATATGACAACGACATTGACGTAGCACTTGTTTTATGATAATTCCGTAATCGTTATTCGAGTCCTTCTATGCAGACAAGACAACCATACTGAAGGTTAGACTACTATGACATACTCAACTTCCCCTACGAATGAAGATCCGTATTTTTTTGACAGAGAAGACTTACAGAAAATTGCCGATGAGCAAACAATCAGGCAGGGGCTTGCCTATTTTAAGGACCACCGAGTTATAGAGATCGACCAAGACGCGGAATTCCTATGGGCCCAAGTGGAAGACGAAGATTCCGATATTCCCGTGGATGTTCAAATAAATCTGGTTCATGATGGCAGTCTCTTGTTTTCTTGTAATTGCAATGGCGGTCGGGGATTGGTCTGCCGTCATCAAGTGGCCGCCCTGTTTGCCTATGCCGACCAGATGGGCGAAACCAACGAACTTTCGAGCGCCATGGATACCGCAATTAAGGATCGAATGAAACGGGGGAGATCAGAGGTTCATGTGGAATCCGTAAGCGGGGAACCCTGGTTTGGTAGCTGGCGCGCTGCCTCGGTGACCTCGACCACCCACTTCCCACAGAACTACAGGGTGACGATCCGAAGCCTGCACCGGCGGGCCAACTTCTGCAGCTGCCCTGATTTTTCCAACAATCAGCTTGGCACTTGCAAACATGTCGAAGCGGTGTTGCATAAAATAAAAAAGCATCCTGACTACGAACAATTTAAAGAGCAGCCCGCACCCTTCTCCTATGTCTATCTCGCCTGGGATGTGGACGACGCGCCCCAACTGCGCCTTCACCGCTCACGAGAATTTCCTCAAGAGTTGCGGACCATCTTTGATGATTATTTTAATTCCGCGGGTGTTTTCACAGGCAGGTTGCCGGATGACTTTTTCCGCTTTGTTGAATTAATCGATGAGCGGGGCGACGTCCATATTGGGGAGGATGCAATTGATTTCGCCCGTCTTTTGGCGACTACTGCAACCCATAAGCTTCGCTCAGCGGAAATCCGCACGCAGATAGCTGACACCAATGCCAGACTTCCTGGAATCAAGGCCCGGCTTTATCCTTATCAGATTGAAGGTACGGCTTTTTTAGTCGGCACAGGCAGGGCCTTGCTTGCCGATGACATGGGTCTCGGGAAAACGCTGCAGGCCATCTCCGCGGCGATCTGGCTCAAAGAGCATGAAGGCGTAAGGAAGATTCTGATTATTTGTCCAGCCTCACTTAAACAT
Source organism: Thermodesulfobacteriota bacterium (assembly GCA_034660535.1). Lineage (GTDB taxonomy): Bacteria > Desulfobacterota > Desulfobulbia > Desulfobulbales > DAOVYS01 > DAOVYS01. The sequence goes on from JAYEJK010000096.1 coordinate 1,628, forward strand.
CAATGGGCCCGCGAGATAGACAAATTCACTGATCTGCAGAGCCAACTCATCCAAGGACCTCCCCCCGTGCGAGGGGCTCAATACCGGCATGAGGTCGCCTTTTTTATCATCAACTACGAGCTTATTCTGCGGGATCTGTCGTTAATCAACGAGGCATTGAGGCCGGATCTGATTATTATGGACGAGGCCCAACGCATCAAGAACTGGCGTACCAAAATCGCTTCGGCGGTGAAGCTTATCCCCAGCCGTTACGCTTTTGTCCTCACAGGCACTCCCCTGGAAAACCGCCTGGAAGATCTATACAGTCTGATGCAGGTAGTGGATTCGAAGGTCCTTGGGCCGCTCTGGCGTTACATGATTGATTTTCATGTCACCGACGAGCGAGGAAAGGTTCTGGGCTATCGAAATCTGTCCGTGCTGCGTCGGCGTCTCGAACCAGTCATGCTGCGGCGCGACCGACGTCTGGTGCGGGATCAATTGCCGGACCGCATTGTGCAGCGCCTTGATGTGGAAATGACAGCCAAGCAGATCGAGATGCATGACGCGGCTATGAGTAATGCCGGCACACTTGCGCATATTGCCAAAAAACGTCCCCTCACTCCAACGGAACAGAACCGTTTGATGGCAGCCTTGCAGCAGGCGAGAATGGCCTGTAATGCCGCCGGCCTGGTGGACAAGGAAACCGAGGGCTCGCCCAAACTTGATGAGTTGGATGTCCTGCTCGACGAACTTTGTATGCAGTCCGGGCTTAAAGCGGTTGTCTTTTCCCAGTGGGAGTTGATGACCAGGATGGTTGAAAAACGGTTGCGCAAAATGGGTGTTGGTCATGTGCGCCTGCATGGCGGCGTGCCAACTCCAAAACGGGGAGCGCTGATGGATCGGTTCCGTGAGGATGACAGCGTCCAGGTCTTTGTCTCCACCGATGCGGGCGGGGTTGGTCTCAACCTGCAAAGCGCGTCTGTGCTCATTAATCTGGATGTCCCCTGGAACCCGGCCGTGCTTGAACAACGTAACTCTCGGGTGCACCGTCTCGGTCAGACCAGGAAGGTGCAGATTATTACCATGGTGGCCTCAAATTCTTATGAGGAAGAGGTCCTTTCCCTGATTCGGAATAAGCAGGATCTCTTTGACAATGTCATCTCCGAGGATGCTACCGAGGATGTGGTAGGGGTTTCGAAAAAGCTGCTTGAGACCCTGCTCGAAGACCTGACAAAAGAAGAGCCTGGTCCAGCGTCTAAAAAACCGGCTGAAGAGATTTTGGAAATCCCTGAACAAGTTGCCGAAGAGCCGGAAACGGTGAATAAAGCAACACCGTCTTCCACTCGGGGAAAAGACACCTCTGTCGAGGAAGCTATTACCTATTGTATTGAAGAGCTTCAAAAGGTCTTTGGGCCGAGAATCGAGCGCATTTTCGGTTCCGGAGGCGGACTGCTGGCGGTTTTGGATCGGGTGGACAGTGAGGCGGATCACGTTGCCGAAAATTTATCAGAAATCGTTCCAGTAGCGCTTATTGACCTTTTAACATTGAAAAGCCTGAACCGTTTAGGCGTTTCTTCACCCGTGGCGGAATCACACACTTACTATGAAGCCACCCAAAACGCAGACGGCGCTCCGACATCAAGGTTGGCAACACAGGCGTCGGAAAAATTAAAGGCCGCTAAGGTGCTTCTAGAACAGAAATTGGCGGACAGCGCAGTGGAATTGTTTCTCTCCGCTCTTTTGGCCTCAGCTTCTAACCGGGCAGGCATGGACACACCGGTCAGTCCCAATGAAGCCGGGGTCTGGGTCTATGGCGAGGCCCTGCCGAATGGGTTTTTAAGTCAGGACGAAGCCGGTTTGGTCATGCGCGGCGTGGGCCTCGCACAGTGTCCGTCCATTCCGGAAGATTTGCTTGCACAGCTTGCCGACGATATTACGGAGTTTGTGAGCCGGCCGGATCAGTAACAGAGTGTGAGGGATGGAAACGGAAAACAACAAGAAAGAAATTTCCGAACTTTTTGGTCCTGACCCTGTTGCCGCCTATGAGCTGGGCAGGGGTGCAGTCCTGGTGACAGGACGCAACCGGAAGCTCGGTGCTTTGCTGACGTCGGAACGGGTTGTTTTCTATGTGCAGATTCTTTACCGCATGCTCCTCTTTAAACGAGCGCACGAACTAGAACCGCTTTACGAAGATATCTTTCAGGCTGTGCGGCCTGCGCAGGAGGCATATAGCGGAGGAAAATACGCGATCCAACAATTTTATGCAGATATGAAACAGCTCGCCGACTGGAATCTGGTCGGTTTTCGGATCGAGAAAGAACGATTGCGCGGCTACCGGGATAACCGTAAACGGAAATTCCGTTACATCTTGAGCGAAGAATGCGCCTCCCTGATAGAGTGGCTGGAGAACCGATTGCTTAATGATCTTGAGGATCGAGGCCATGATACCCGGGACCTGCTCCAAGAAGTCTGCGGTTCGCTGAACGAACTCCTCCGTCTGCTCCATCATCTAAAAAAAAATGGACTAGAGCAGGTTGATCATGCCCGCCGGGTTCTGTTTCAGCTCTATAAAACAGATGATCTGACCAGGACGATAACCGTAAACCTCACCGAGTTTAACGCAAGGCTGCTTCATTTCATCATTCAGCAGTATGACATTCAGGAGATAAGGCTGATTCTGACCGAGCTTGACAATTATGTGCATTCCTTCCTTAACCAGGTTTTTACGCTTCGCAGGGAAATAGTGCCTCTGCTCGATCGTCTGCTCCAGGAGGCGAACCAGCAAAAAATTGAGTTGAGTCACCGCATCATGGACGCTGAGCGTTTACGAACTCCGCATTTATTGCAAAGCGGCTATGGCGCTGTCAGACAAGGGACTGCAGCAGGGCTCCGTGATTTCTACGTTGAAGATGGTAAACTGGATCTTTTACACAGGCGGATTAGCGATTCAGTAATCAAGCTATGGCAGAAATTACGCAGCCATCTCCGGGAACTGGAACGTAAGAACAACCGGCTTCAGGATCTGCGCTCCAGGATAAATGAAATTGTAAATCTGCCGGAAGATTCTGCGCCGCTTGTCTTTCTGGAGAAATTGTTGGCCCCCGCCCATATGCATGGAGATCTGTACTACTGGGATGAGTTCCAAAAGGCTGATCCTCCGGAACCACGTAAACAGGTGTCAAAACAAGCCGGATTTATAAAAAACTATCTCCGTCCCAAGGTTCATGGCGGCGGTAAACCTGTGCAGACCATGGATGAGACAAGATTGGCGGCATTGGACAAGTGGCTGCGCGCCAAAGTGCTGCCTGAAAATGCCCGCAAAGCCAGAGTTTCCACCTTGCATCCCACTTCTCCGGATGATTTTGCAAAGGTCATGGAACTGGCCATCTCAGGCTACCTTGACTCAGGCCGCAGACTGAGCCGCATTTATTACCGACTCGACAATGAAGAAGAAAATGTCAGCCTCACCCTGTCCCAACCCGACCAGCGCCTTTTATTCCATGATATGAGGGTGGTAAAAGACAGGTAGATATGATAATTCATTTTTTGCCTAATATTTACGATCATTGAAAATAAGAGACCGGTTTAGGAACAGAGAGGAAATAAATTGAACCAAATTACGCTCAGCTTTGGGTTAGATTCGGAGTCTGCGCTTACCTGGTCAGCTTGATTGAGCACCCCAAGGGTATTTGCTTTGCGGCACAAAACCACAGGCCTAGCAGGGTTACGTTGAGGATTTTGCGATTGAAAGCCGGCCGAAGATGACCTGAAGATGAGATGGAATTTGGTTCAATTTATTTACGACCTGTTCCTTAAAAGGGAATATGGAATCTGAACTTGCCAAATTGCTGGGTCGAAGCGGTAACCGGGTGCGGGCTGTTCTCAATATTCTGATAGAGGCGCCCTATTTTTACAGCTCCGACAATCAGGATCTATACTTTTTTCTAAAAAGGCATCGCCGGGAATTCTCCGAGTTTTTTAAACAATTCTATGGCTGGACCCTGCTCATGGACAACAAATGCGCCCGGGTTTACAAATCGGAATGGTACAATCAGGCAATACAGCCTGCGACCAGGACCATGTTCAATTTCACTCGGCGTGATGAATGCCTCGCATTTATGATGCTCCTGGAATTTTACGAGCATCAGCTCGAGGAAAACGGGATGACTGTGGAGGACCGAGACAACCTGCGTTTCCGATTCGGCGATCTGCTTGGCCATGTTTATCGCCGTTTTCAGGAAAGCTTTCCTGAAAAAAAGGAAAGCTATAGCGAGGATTTTGTCAGGGCGAGAATATTAAAGCCCATCATGCCCCAGCTGGAGAGATACCGTTTCCTGGTGCGGATAAAACCACCGGTTGATTTGTCTGCCGATGAAGACGAAATAATCTATGAGGCCCTGCCTGCAATGTATCATTACAACGGAAGCGCCCTGAGCCGGATTATTCCTGAACTTGAAAACAAGGAACAGCCCGGAAAAAATCCGGAATAAACCAAATGAATCCCTCTCGGACGATTCCATATCAGATAACCCGTATTCGGTTGATCAATTTTCACAATTTTATTGATGAAACCATTGAGTTGCCTAATTGTGGGCATCTCTTTCTGCTGGGGGACAATGGCTGCGGCAAGACAACTATCCTAGACGCAATTCATTATGTGCTCACAGCAGGTCTTTCCATGGAATGGAACGCAGCTGCCCGGGTAGCCGGATCACGCAGGGAAGGCAGACGAGTCCAGGGCATCGTCATGCGCTACAACCTCGATACCGGCGTCATGAATCCTGACGGCGGCGTGACCTATGCTGCCTTGGAAATCCAAGGCCGGCACGGCAAACCTCTGACCATCGGCATGGGTTTTGCTGCAACTGCCATGGAAGAGCGGGTTCGCCATTGGGGCATTATACGGGAGTGTCCGCTTGGTGAAGTGGTCTTTACCCTGACGGACGAAACCGGAACCCGGCCCGCGTCCCGCCTGGAGTTTAAGGAACTTTTGGAGCCCGGCCGCGGATTTTATAAGGATGCCAAATCATACCGGCAGGAACTGGCCCATCGATTATTTGCCGATTACGAGAACTATCTGGAAATTTGTCGTTTTCTTTCCATGGGAAAGGCTTACCGGGAAATCGCCTCCCATGCCACAGACTACCATGAACTTTTCAAAAGCTTGTTGCCTGAGCCCAAAACGGATCTTTTCGAACGAATCATCGAGGCATTACGGACTCTGGACGAATCCAAGGCCTTGCTTGATGATATGGAAAGAAAGTTGGCTTATCTTGAGGGGTTGCAGACCTTGGTCACTGTGATTGCCGAAAGCCGGGAAGCCGTACTGCGTTATGAATGGCTGGCATTGCACAAAAGAGAAGAGTTCGCGGAAATCGAGATAGAAAAGTATAAAAATGAAATCCTTGGACAACAAACCGAAGAGGCGGTGTTAGTAAAACAACTTTTAGAAAAAGAAGAACATGAGGCACATTTGCGGGGGCGGCTCGACAATCTTAAGACCAAGGATGCCGGCGGCCTGGTCCGTCAGGAAAAAGAGGGACAGGCAGAGCTGCGCCGTAAAAAGCAGGATCTGGCCGACAAAAAGGCAGGTCTTAAAAAAAGCGGGAAAGAGATGCACGACGCTGACGGCCGATTGGATAACCAGCGCAAGACATTAGCTAAAGCCCTGACCATTCTCCTTACCGAATTGGGCCGAAAGTCCGCCGGACTCTCATTTACCATTGCCGACCTGCTTGCCGATCTTGACAAGGCCCATCGGGCCGGTCAAAGTGAAGATCCGGCCCTTGTCCTCTCGTCAAGACCGGTTCTGGCCCGTGCGGAATCAGAACGTGATTCACTGCTTCGGAATCGTATTGCCATGGAGCGGCAATTTTCTGAACTTGAAGCGGAAATAAGCGTTCAATCCGAAAAATTGCAAAACTTGCGAAAACGCCGGGAGATTTCGCCCGGCATCAAAGGCTGGACCGATTGCCTTAAGCAGATGCAGGCGGCCATGCTTTCCCCGCAGCCGTTCTATAAAGGGCTTGAGTGGCATCCCGGGCTGGACGCTAAAGAACGGACCCGCATCGAAGAATTCATTGGCGAAGAAATTCTCGCAATCATTATTGTGCCCGAGGTGGAATTTGAACAGGCCTTATCCATTGCCGCCGGATTTCCAGGAGTGAGGATCAGTCATCCGGGACGAGGAGCGGCCCAATTGCCTGAATGGGTCCGGAGCGGGCTTGATGTGGCTGGATCGGATCCGGATATCCTCAAATGTCTGACGGCCGAAATGATCTGTGATTTGGGTCCGCAGACAGTAAGGGTGAACAGCCGCGACATCTTGAGCTTTCGCAGCCATGACCGGGCCCTTGCCGGAATGACTGCCAGACTGATTGGCGCGGCTGGACGCAAAGATGCCCTGGAGCGGGAAATACGGCAGCTTGAAATGCGCCTTCGGGAACTGGAAAAATCCAAAGACAAGCTGGACAGACAATTGAATGCCCTTAAAGAGAGCGAAGCCTTTCTCACTGGATTTACTGAGATGCTCCATGAAAAATTTGCCGACATCTCCGAACAGGCACACCAGACGATCAATACCCGCCAGGAAACCGTCCGGCTCCGACAGATTTATCAATTACATGAACAGCGGTTACTTGAGTTGGAACGGGGGACGATCGCCCTTGATCAGCGCATGGCTGAACTGGGCCGTTTAATCAGGCAAGAGGGTCTGGAAAATCTTGACCGTCGCATAGCTGGACTTGAAAAGCGGCTTTATTCCAACACCAAGGACGTAAAGGCCATCATCACCAGGCAGGGAGAAATCAAGGCCCATATCCAAAGGGCTGAAACCGCTATTGGTGAGGCAAGGCTCACCCTGGAAAAGGCCGCATCAGCCAGGCAGAAGACCGAAGAACGATTGTCTTTGCTGTTGCCGGATATTTTAGATCTTGCCCACTATATTTTGCGCACCAGAAAAGGTTTTCAGTTTAAGACACTGGAGGCGATTGAAAAAGAGAGAGCAAACAGCGACGGTGTTATCCTGGAAAATAAGACGCTCTTGAGGGAAAGGTTAAATGATCCCGAATTCGGGGCCGTGTTTCGTTTCTGGTATGAGGATGAAACCAACAGCGTTTATGATTACCGTTCCCGGAACTTAAGCGATATCATTACCCAGCAGGACAGGGAAATTGGTGAGCAGAAAGAGATTATCAACGACCGCACCAAGGAGTTGTTTAAAAAGATTATCATGACCGAACTGGTCAATTACCTGAGAAGCCATGTAAGCGATCTTGAACAGATGATCGACAAAATCAGAAAACTTTTAGCAGCCCGGTTTTTCGGAGGTCAGCAGTATCGTTTTCGTATCAGGCCCCTTCAGAAGTATAGCCGGCTGGTGCACGTCATTAAAAAATTCAGCCCCTTTGACCCGGCCGCGGAAGATGAATTGCGCCATTTTTTCGAAGACAGAAAAGACGATATCGTGAACACTGTTGTGGGAGCGGTGCCTGATGAACTGGATTACCGCAACTGGTATCACTACGAGATGGAAGTTGTCGCGGGCCGACAAGGTATTATGATAGACAGGCGGACAAAAAGCATGGGGTCAGGTGGGGAGCAGGCCGTTCCCAACTATCTGCTTATTCTTACCATTGCCCATTTTTTCTTTCATGGCAAAAAAGTACGGCTGCATACCCTGCTTTTTGACGAGGCCTTTTATGGAATAGATTCCGGCAGGCGCGATCAGCTGCTTGGTTTTGCTTCTGACCTAGGTCTGCAGCTTTTTGTGGCCTCCCCGGACCAGGACGGCGTAAGGCAGGAGGTGAGTTATTCTACCACGATTCTGATTAAAAAGGATACGAATTTTGATGTGCATCTCTATCCCTATCACTGGGAAAACCCAAACATAATCAAACAGGCAGGGCTCTTCGACGAACCGGCTAGCCCGAATCCTGTTTTGTTTGCCGAAGAGATCGGGAACAAATGACGGCCTCTCTGATTTCAGGCCTGCTGGATGAATACCCCGGACTGCGGCCGTATCTTAAAAAAATCTGTGATCGCTGCCGCAAGCGGGGGACATTGACCGGCATGATGAAGCTCGGCCGCCTTGACAGGGATTCAACAACCGTTCTTCAGGCATTTTTCGGTATGGCTCCCCTATCGGTCTCAGCCAATGGTGATGTAAAAATATCTTTTGACCGTTTTTTTAAAAACATGGAGCCCCATGCAACAGAAGAATGGATCAATAATCTTCATCAAGCCCTGGACCTCAAACGGGAAAGCAGTGCGCAAGATCAGGCCCGAGCCGGAAACACGGCCGTGCGCATTCTTGAGCGATTGAAAATCGCTTACCCTGATTTACCCGGACCGGCCGAGGCGGTCGGCGGTCTGGACAGCCTTTCCCGAAAAGTTGCCGGATCAAGGAAGAACATTCAAGATGAACTTTTCCAGGCTGCGGAAATTATCCGGTTTCTTAAACAAAACAAGGAGCCGGTCACTTTTTCCGAACTCGGGGCCCGCTTCTGTCGCGACAGCAAAGCCCTGCGCGGCACCGAACTTGCCAAACTTATCGCTTCCTGGATTGAGGTCATGGAACAAGAGCAGGGAGAATTCCGGCAGGAGCAAACCGTCTGGGATCGCTACCGCGTGGTCAGTGACCGATTGGCAGTGTGTGCAACTATATTCGGACAGCTGATCTACGAAAAGAATGGTAAGACCTATGACTGGATATATCAACTATGGCAGGCAGGCGAGCCTGCCACCCTTTCCTGGCGGAACATCGCGGGAATCGAGAGGATGTATCATCAGACAGACGGTGTTTTAGAGAATTATCCACTTATCACCTGCGAAAATGAAGCGCCATTTGGACGCCTAGTCCGGGAAGGCCATCCTGGTATTATCCTTTACACCTGCGGTTTTCCCAATGACGGGGTCCTGACTCTCTACCGTCTGCTGGCACCTACTACAGCAAGCAGGCTCCATTGGGGAGACAGCGACCTTGCCGGTTTGAGAATCGCCGCCATCTTGCATGCGGCTCATCCGTTACAATTATGGCGTTGCGATTTTAATACCCTTCGCGCAAACAAGTCCAGGCTCCTTCCCCTTTCCTTTCACAGGCAACAACAAATAAGCGATTTCATGACCAGATATCCCGATTTTCCTTTTATAGCCGAACTGTGTTTCACACAAGAAAACGGCTGGTTAGAGCAGGAAAGCCTATAGCGGATACAAAAAAAGCACTTAACCCAAAATGAGCTAAGTGCTTGATTTAACTGGAGCCGGCGAACAGAATTGAACTGTTGACCTGCTGATTACGAATCACGTTCCCCCGAGTTTCACTCTTCCTTTTATAGCGACAACTTACTGATATTACAGAAAATAAATTTTCCATATTTTTGCCGATTTTTCATGCTTTTGCCTATTTTGGAAAGTTTTTCTCACACAAGTCTCACACAGGAATTCATAATTTACCCCTCCTCAACTGACCCATCAACTTGTCTTTTCTGTTTCAATTCGTTCAAGCGGCGTTCAATATTCTCCTTGTCCTTCATAAACTTCGAGACAGGAACGCCAATAAAAGTATTCCGTGGCCTGTGCCCCATGGGATGTCGAGGACTGGGCTGCTTATCATACGATAAGGGAGTTCGTATCTTGATCGGCCATCCTATATCTTAACAATACAATCTTCCCGCCACTCAGGGTTTACCTTTTTATGTGCATAGCCGTAAGGGTTGCTGACCACCCGAGTTCCGCCTATCATGTAATCATTTGATCGTTGATGCACATGGCCATGTATCCATAAATTCGGCTGGGAAATGGTGATAATATCTTCCCATGCATTGGCATAGCACTGGTTGACAACCCGGTGTGACAGATCATCAGGGATAGAACGATAACTGGGGGCATGATGACTGATGCATACAGTTTTCAGCCCCTTATTTTTCGATAAGGCATCATGGAAGAATAGTTTTGCACTCTTTCCCCACCCACCTTCTATGGCCCCCTCGATACCTGCAATCAGGAGAAAATCATTCATGCTCTTATAGGCGCTATTGGTAACCTTGCTATCCCACCAACCGGTGGCACCAATAAAGCAGACATCATCAATAATGTGGGCACGCTCATTGAGTACAACAATATTTTCATAGTGGCGGTCGGCAAGATCAGAGTCCACCTTGCAACGTCTGGCTCCATAATATTCATGGTTACCCGGCACAAAGATCATCGGGCACGTTGCCAAAGCGTCCAAAGACAGCAGAAGGTCACCGACTTTCCCAAGGTTAATAAAATCCCCGGCAAAAACAATGACATCTGCTGTGTTCTCCCTGACCAATTTTTCCGCCAGTTTTTTATTACCTTTTTCAACGTGAAGATCAGAGAAAATTTTGATTTTCATCTCTTCCACCAACTTTACATTGAAGCATGATTTTCTTCATCAAGGAGTACAAATTCGTCATCCTAACAGAGAAAAACTTTTTTTTTGCTTTCTGATTTCAGAAATTTTCAAGCATTTTGCGGTTGAATTGGTTGCCAATGACAGAACGAAGAACATGCATAAAATAAATATCAGATGTGATGATTTTAACTAGGACATGAGTCCTTTCCGCATAATGCCATTGGTGTCAAAATAAAGGCCCTCATTTATTATATCAAATTCGAAGGGGAGTAGTCAAAGCGGTTTTCATTAATGGTTGCAACGCCAGAATAATATCCATTTTGTCAGGAGGTTATTCATAATTTTCAGCAGCAGAAAAGTATGTAATTATGGTGAGAGTTTGCCTTGACCTTGATCATCAATTTACAAATTTTTTTCAACTTTCCTCCGCTTTAATTTCAGGTAGAAGTCTGCCGTCGGAAATTTTCTCAAGTAGTTCAACAAGGAAGTCCTTGAAATTTTTCATGGGATCTGGGAAAGTTTTACTGGTCTTGCTTTTTTTTACCCATGCAATGAAAGCGGCCTGTATGGCGAGTTCTTGTCTATTGATTTGGTGAATAAAACCGAGCTTTCTGTTTTCTGCTTCATTGTTATTTCTCCTAGCGTGGGACCAGCGCATGGCTTCATGGCAGTAAAGTAGCATCCAGTCAAGGATGACAGCAACAAAATTGGGGTTGTCAACAGCCTTGACCTGAATTTTTTTGCCTGAGGATGGCAGCATCATTGAGATCAGACGATTGGGAATCTCCACCTCCACCAAAGTCGGCGTGCTAAAGTAGCCTGCGAGTGCACCGCCAGCAGTGCCTGCAAGGGTGCCGGTCAGGAAAGAGGCCCCACCCACAACGGCATCAATTGAGCCTCCAATGGCACCACCTACCAATGCGGTGGCGATAGTTAGCTGCCAACGGGTCATGCCGAGAGCTTTGATTGTTTCCTCGGAAAAGATATCTCCTGAACGTACCGGATGCTCTTTTAGTTTTTTCTGCCATTGGGTATGCTTGAAGAGTTTGCGGATTTTTCTCTCGGTTACCGAGATTTGATGGCGAACTTCATATCTGTATTTCTCTTCTAGCTCACGCCTTTTTTTGTCAATCGCTTCATCTGACATACCTTTGATGTTTTCAGACACCCGGTATTTAAGACAATTCCTTAATAACTCTGTGATGGCCTCGGCAGCCACTCTGAGACGACTATTCCAATCGACCGTCAGTGCTTGCAGACAAGAGTCGATTCTTTGCCTGAAACAGTCATCGACTTCACGGATGGCCTGCAACAATTCTATACGTTCAGGATACCAGGAATTATGAGCGTTGAATTGACGGATAATGGAAAAGTTTGGCCGTAATTCACGAAGCCATTTCTCCCGCGTTTTGCTGCTTTCTTTGTGGGAATTAATTACAGCCATTCGAGAAGCGCTGGCAAGGCTGAGAATACGCATTTCATTCTTGTCTGCTTGGCGGACAGGATTGGAATCATCAACCACATAGAGGACGATAGCACCCTCGGCAATGATTTTCATAATCTTGCAGTCATGATCATATTGGGGGAGATCCCGGTGCTCTTCAATAAAAGCCTGTGCCGCATTGGAGTATTGATTGTAATTATTTTCAAACCATTCAAGCATGTCCTGGTGGTGATCAAATCCAGGGGTATCGACAAGCTGGATGAGAGTTTCGCCGTCAATTTCCAGAGGATAACGAATGTTGACTTTCGTGGTGCCAGGTATTCTGTCGATTTCAGCCGTATCGCATTCAGCTAAGGTAGCCAAGACAGAGGTTTTCCCTACATTGGGATGACCAACAAAAGCGAACACCGGAAGGTCTGACATAATTGACACCAAATTAGTGGAAATACTTAACCAAGGTCTCAACCCCGATTCGTGGATGATGGAGTTTGGCAATTTGCCGTTTCCACACCTTGAGGTGTTCCGGGTCAGCATTAGTGGGGGAGCCGTGTTCAGGAAGGCCGGTCAATAGAATAGTAAGCAGAGATTGGTCACCGGCTGCAGAGATGAATTTCTGAATTCGTTCCAGATCCTGACCCGTTGGAGCATTCCAGTCCTGATCAATAATGGCCAAATAGGCAATTTGTTTATTTTTCAGAGTCTCTTCCAACTGCCGATCATGAGCGGCGCTTTGACCAAAAACGAGACACTCTTGAATTTCACGGCCGGTATGTTTGGTAAGTTTTTTTATAAGTGATTGTTTATCAAGCTCACCATCAAGATCAATAGTGAGCAGGATACAACTTTCCCTTATATCCCGGCGTTGTTCAGGGGATGTTCTCAGTGAATTTTGACCCCCTGTAACATCTTCTGATTTTACTTCTTCCTCTTCGGGGGTCTCCACGACAATATGGGTTGTCAGGCGGCGGTAAAGTTTATCACTTTCATAATCATTAAAACTGAGGATGCTGAATACGGTTTTAATTTTTCTTCGAATCCACAGGGCCAATAGCAGTCTGGGAAGAAACCCATAGAAAGTTGTGGCTAGAATAAGAAAGGGCCACCAGGAATGTAGATTGCCGGCGGCGAGATGAGCACTGCCCATACTACGGATAACACGGGTTCCCTCGATTTGTTCAAGGCTTGGATAGCCTGTGCCTTCTCCAACAAACCACCCCCATGGCAGTGCCAGATTCCTGCAAATATGGTAGACCGTATCATCAGCGACATCAATAGTACTCTGCCAGCCGAAGGCTCGATCACTGAAACCAATAGTCACAGAAAAAGTGATTATGGCAGCAAGGTTAAAAGCTATGCCAAACCTTTGAATAACAGAGGCGAGTTTCCAACGAGTGGCTTGGTTATAGAGAGGAATGCGTGTGGCCATCTCATCTTTCCAGCCCATCATTTTCAGGCGTTTTTCTTCCGGAATCAGTTTCAGCCTGGAGAAATAGGCTTTCTCACTCAACCAATTAAAAACAGGCCTGAGTATGCCGACGACTAGACTCAAATTTTGATAAAGTTGACCAACAGCCAGAGTTCTCATTATTACCGGAGTGAGAACGATAAGAATCAACAAAAAAAGCTGAAGCAGAATTACTAAAAGAAAATAGTAACTCACATTGCTCGGAAGATTTCCCTCATAATGGAGCAGGTTTTTAACCAGACCAAACCCTGACAAGAGGCCTAACAATGTGACAAGCGTTTGCAGACCGACCATAGCTCTGGTGACAGAAGGCCCTGGCAGAAGAGATTTTTCAGCATTCACCATTTTCCAGCGACGATTTTCCAGCCAGAAACGGAAAAGTGAGGCCTTATCGGCGTCTTCAAAAGTCTGACTCTTCTTTGCTTTTCCTGACCATTCCAAAAAAATATGCCGATCTCTTTTATGAAGATAATCTTCATCTCCATCCAAGTCACAGTAGAGCAGATATTCGTAGTCAGCAATATCCCCAAGCGTCCATGGAAGAGAAATCTCAGCATTATTTTTCATAAGCGATTTTTTTTGGGATCTTTTCGCCAGCTTGCTATGCTGGCAAAGTGAGGTAAAAATTCATTGCATGTAAGATATGCAGTGTACAAATTTAGAAAATGCCATTATTTTCAAATAATAACGTAATAACGTATTATTGATTTAATATCCTTCAGGAACTGAAGTGATCATGAGGAATTCGAGTTAAAATAACGTTGCTCATCACAACTTACGTTGACTTGAACAGATTGGATATTGCCCCCAAGCCAACCTGCATCATTGAACACATTTGGCCATGTTGCAATGCCGCCAGCAGTTATCAGCGGTTTAATCAATGACTCCTGCACCGTTTCAAGATTGCCTTTTTTTCGATAACTTACTTTCACGAATACTTTTGTAACCGAATAAAGTGAATGGTTTGTGACTCTTACGAAATTCTCCAAAATATTATGACTTTTTTCATACTTTAAAACAGGATACAATGCTTTATTCTTTGTAATAGATGAATGTATATGTTCATCCTGCATAACTTGTTTCAACTTTACATCAGGGAAATGTTTCCACATAAATTTGAGACAAGATTCAAGCTTGTCGACAAATTTTTTCTCCGCTAAAATACTGGCCATATCGAGTAGAAAAGAGACATTAGAGCGTATTGGTTTGGCTTTTTTGTTGGCCCATGCCCTCTCTGCCAACAGCAAATATGCAGATACTTCCTGTGTTTTCTATATCCTGAACTGGAGAGGTGCTGCCACCCCATCTTGTCAGTCTGAATTCGTCATACTTCTTTTTTCAATCCTTTTTCGGGAAAATATTTGGAATTGTAATATATTGCCCTGAGCTTTTTTACAGTGTCATTTTGATTGAAAAATATTTTTTCTATGATATTCGAGAAATTTTTGATCTGGGATGAAGCGTTTAGGTAAATTTATTTTTTTTCCGATA
>JAYEJK010000097.1:0-4443 GCA_034660535.1 Thermodesulfobacteriota bacterium
TAATGATTCGAGTCATGCGCATTTATGAAATCGCCTGGTCACCGAGCCAAAAAGGAGACACGGACAAACAAGTTTGTCCATGCCACCCATCACCCATCGCCTCCCCCAAATCCGTTATAATCAGAATGATTTTCGCAAAAGACGCGAAAAAAATTCAGTCCCCTCAGTCCCCAATTCTATAGCCTTTTCAAACAGGCTCTTATAAGGAACTATTATTATGCCTCATGAAAAAGAGCCGGTCAAGGTGTTGATTATTGATGACGAACCTTCTCACCGCATGCCGATTCGCCATTTTCTTGAAAAGCTGGATTTTGAAACGGTGGAAGCTGAAAACGGGTATGAGGGACTCAAAGCCTTTGAGCTTGAGAAGCCTGACCTCATCCTTCTGGATCTCTACATGCCCAAAATGAACGGCTTTGAGTTTCTATTAAAGCTCAAAGAAAAGTATCTTGATTTCCCTGTAATAATTATGTCCGGCGTCGGCACCATGGATGATACTGTTGAGGCATTACGTCTTGGCGCCTGGGATTTCATTGTTAAGCCGATTATTCCCACATACATACTTCAATTTTCCATTGAGAGGGCGTTGGCCCACAGTCGGGATATCACTGAACGTAAAAAGAAAGAGGAAGAGCTTCGGAAAGCCAAAACCGCTGCCGAATCCGCCAACCTGCGACTCGCAAACACCAACAAACAGCTTGAGGAGGCAATAACAAGCGCCCAACTGTGGGTCGTGAAAGCTGAAGTGGCCAGCAAGGCAAAAGGCGAATTTCTTGCCAGTATGAGTCATGAAATAAGGACGCCCTTGAACGGGATTATCGGCATGACGGAATTGGCAATGGGCACAGACCTTGATGACAACCAGAAAGATATCTGCAACATGATCAGCAAGGCTGCCGAATCCCTGCTTTACCTGGTCAATGACATACTTGACTATTCTAAAATCGAGGCAGGAAAGATTGAAGTCGAGGATATTCCGTTTGATTTAAGTAACATGATTGAAGACGTGACGGACAACATTGCCGTCAGGGCTGAACAGAAAGGGCTTGATTTCATCTCGTTTCTATCGCCCGATATTCCCACTGAACTGACAGGCGACCCGGGCCGTCTGCGGCAGATACTGATGAACCTTGCCGACAACGCCCTCAAGTTCACTCATAAAGGGGAGATATTTATCAGTGGTGAAAAAATCAAAGAACTCGAAGACAGCGTTGAAATCAGATTTTCAATCAAGGACACAGGTATTGGAATAGCGAAAGATAAATTGACAATGATCTTTGATGGTTTTTCTCAGGCAGAGAGTTCAACAACAAGAAAATATGGCGGAACCGGTCTGGGCACGACTATATCCAAGCAGTTGGTAGAGCTGATGGGTGGCCGAATCAGCGTGGAAAGCGAAGAGGGCGCTGGGAGTACATTCTGGTTCACGGTTCTGTTTTCCAAGCAGAAAGACCGGAAAGGCCGGCCGGTTAAAACAGATGCGGACCTGAAAGATCTGAAGGTCCTGGTGGCTGACCACAGCAGCACGATCAGATCCGTGCTGTCGGCGTATCTTGTTTCCCGGGGGTGCAAACCTGTGGAAGTATCAGATGGAAAGGATGTCCTCTCTTGTCTTAAAAAGGCTGTTTCATCAGGAGAACCTTTTGATCTGATTGTGATCGACTTTCAACTGCCCCATTTAAGTGGTTTTGATCTTCCCGCTAAGATAAAACAGATGGATCAATTCAATAATCTCCCAATAATATTACTCACATCCATCGGAAGAATCGGAGACGGCAAGAAGTGCTGCGAATTGGGCATTGAGGGGTATCTTGCCAAACCGGTCAAATCGGATCTGCTGTTTAAGACTATAAAACTGGTTTTAGGACTTGCGCCCCCCGACACAGGGGAAGCCCGTCCCTTACCCGGCACTATTACCAGGCATACTATTTCAGAGGTATACAATAAAGGCATCCGGATTCTTCTTGTCGAGGATTATCCTGCAAATCAGATTGTGGCCATAACCCATCTGGAGAATGCCGGATATCAGATCGATCTTGCAGAGGACGGACAACATGCTGTGGAGCTGTACAAACGGAACAGATATCATGTTGTTCTAATGGACATACAGATGCCGGTGATGGACGGCTTTGAGGCTACAAAGGCAATTCGCGGCATGGAGGAAGTATTCGGCAAGGCGGATATAGAAAGAATTCCGGCCGGCATGGAAAGGCTGCCTGTGATTGCCATGACCGCCCATGGAGCCAAGGGCTACCGTGAGAAATGCCTTAAAGCCGGGATGGACGATTTTATTTCCAAGCCCTTGAAAAGGAAAGACCTGCTTGGGATAGTGAGAAAGTGGACCGAACAGGAATCAGCGCCGGTTCATGAGACAGTTCCGGAACAGGTGGAAACGGCAACGCCGGACCAGGCAGGAAATCAAGCCGTAGAAGAAAATGCGCCCATGGACTTTGAACAGGCCCTGGATGAATTCCTGGGAAAACGGGATGTGCTCATAAGGGTGGTGGGGCTCTTCCTGGAAAAAGTGAAGTCCCAGATCAAGACGCTGCATCAGGCCATATTGGACAAAGATGCGGATGTTGTCAGGCAGGAGGCCCATTCCATAAAAGGCGGCGCTGCAAACCTGACCGCAAACGATCTTTCCCGAATTGCGCGCGAACTCGAATTAATCGGCAAATCAGGGCAACTGGAAGGAAGTAATAAGGTCTTGGAAAGATTTGAAAAGGAATATAATCGCATGCAATTATATTTTGACAAAATTTCAGTCTAAGGCATAAAATAAAACCTAAGGGCTCAAGTAAACGTTTACAGATTTCTGTATATTGACGGTGCAACCATGGTCACCGGGAGGTTCATGGAGTGAAGCGATTCAGAGTGCCCTATAAACAGATGGCCGCCTGGGTTTAAACATCGGCAGATGTTTTTCAGAACCCTCTTCTGGGTCGGCAAGTCGAAATAAATAAGGACATTCCTTAAAAAAATTATATCCATTTTTTGCGCGATACGGAAATCAGAGTCCATGAAATTAAGCCTCTTAAAGGTGATCAATGACCGAATTTCCGGTCTAAAGCGCACCCGCCCACCCAATCCGTTCTTGCTTCGCATCAGGTATTTCCTCTTCATTTGAAGGGGAACAGGCTCTACCTTGGTCTCATCATAAATTCCCGCTATCCCGTGTTGGAGCACCTTTGTTGAGATATCCGTCGCAAGCAGAGAAAAGCTGAATCCAGGGCGTGTGCCACAAAACTCGCTCATAACCATAGCCAGGGTGTATGGCTCTTCGCCTGAAGAGCACGCTGCACTCCATATTTTGATATGCCGCTTGAACATGGAGTCGCCCACACGGGTCAATTCCGGCAGGACATTCCGGACCATGTAGTCGAAGTGCCTCGGCTCACGAAAAAAGTCGGTCTTATTAGTGGTCACCATGTTGAACAGGACAGGCAATTCATTTCCCGTCTTCCGCTTGGAAGCGATCACGAATTCATAGTATTCGTCATAAGAACCAAGGCCGAGTTGTATGATTCTCTTCCTGAAGCGGCTTTCCAGCATCACCCTTTTTACAGGGGCCATACGTATCCCGAGTTGATCCTCTATAAGGGCGCTGAATCGGGCAAAGGTCGTTGCCGACATGGACGGTATTGTTTTTGGGAAATATCCGGCGGGTGTCATTAAAATAAAGGGTGGCTGTATTTGTTTCTACTATTACTGCTCCCCGAAAGTCAAGGTGGGGATTATGTAATAATATCGATTAGAATGCCTGCTTTTTCTTGAAGATTACGAATCAGGTGAGAGAGCTTGTCAACATTTATGTGCACACCATGAACCAACCTGCAGAGTATCTTTTCCGTGCAATCGTAGACATCAACCGAATAGCCTGCCGCCTCAGGAACCAATACCAGATGAATCTGGATCCCCTGCGTCTCCAAGTCCTGATTAAGCTGCTCAATCATCATGCGAAGCGCTTTTTCCACCTGCGGCGACGCAGGTATTGATTCTCCAGACCCACTGCTCTTTTTTTTTCGCAGCTCCCTTCGAAAGTATCTGAGCCGGGCAACCGGACTGACTTGTCCTGCAGCAGCTAAAGCCTCAACCTGTCTGTCCGGCCTGTAAGGCGGCACAGGCAAAGTCGGCGGAAATTTAAACTCTTCAGTAATTACCATATGGAACCAACAAACCGCATTAAAAGAGTCGGACCAAGCTGATTTGTAACCTCCTGAAGATAGGCGGTGTTAAAATTAAAGTATTAGCGAAAAGTATTATACCACAAATATGTTGAAAAATGAGAAAAGATTATTGTACATTGTGCATCTGGATTTAAAAATTTCTGATTATAACGGATTTGGGGGAGGAAAGCCTTGCACCATTTTTTGTAACTGCCTGATGGGTGGCATGGACAAACTTGTTTGTCCGTGCAAAAAACGTCAATGCAAAGTGAGGAAA
>JAYEJK010000098.1:0-4426 GCA_034660535.1 Thermodesulfobacteriota bacterium
GCGGGCGTGATCCGGTTTAATGATGACTGGAACTTGGTATTCAAGGTGGAGACGCATAACAGCCCTTCAGCCCTTGATCCTTACGGTGGCGCGCTCACAGGAATTGTAGGGGTCAATCGCGACCCGTTCGGCACAGGTATGGGCGCCAAACTGATCTGCAATACAAATGTATTCTGTTTTGCATCCCCGTTTTACGACAAACCTATTCCCGCACGCCTCCTGCATCCGAAACGGATCTTCGAAGGGGTGCGCGAAGGGGTGGAGCATGGTGGAAACAAGAGCGGAATACCCACAGTAAACGGCTCAATCATATTTGATGAACGTTATGCCGGAAAACCGCTGGTTTTTTGCGGCACAATCGGCATCATGCCTTCAGAGGTGAACGGCCGTCCGTCCGAACATAAAGAGGCCGTGCCGGGTGATATTATTGTCATGACCGGCGGCAGGATAGGCAAGGATGGAATTCACGGGGCCACATTCTCTTCCGAGGAACTGACTGAAAACTCACCTGCCACCGCAGTCCAGATCGGCGATCCCATAACCCAGAAAAAAATGTTCGACTGTCTCTTAAAGGCCAGAGATATGGGACTTTACAACTGCATTACAGATAATGGAGCCGGCGGGCTTTCCTCGTCAGTCGGGGAAATGGGCGGGGATACAGGGGGATTTGAACTGCACCTGGACAAGGCGCCCTTGAAATATGCAGGCCTTCAGCCGTGGGAAATCTTCCTGTCCGAGGCCCAGGAACGGATGACCCTGGCCGTTCCTCCGGATAAGCTTACCCAATTTTTGGCGCTCTGCGAAAAAATGGATGTGGAGGCCACGGTGCTGGGCAAATTTACCGACTCCGGCAAATTCCACGTGCTTTATGATTCAAAAACAGCTGCGTATATGGACATGGATTTTGTTTACAAGGGGCTTCCAAGGATGGAAATGGTTGCAAAATGGGAACCCAAGACCTTTCCCGAACCTGCCTTTCCCGACAAACCTGACTTGGGGCAAGATCTGAAAAATATTCTGGGGCGGCTGAATGTCTGCAGTAAGGAATACGTTGTAAGGCAATACGATCATGAGGTCCAGGGCGGAAGTGTTGTAAAGCCCTTGACCGGCGTTATGAACGACGGCCCCAGTGATGCGGCCGTTCTGCGCCCGATTCCGGAATCATTTGAAGGACTCGTGGTTTCACACGGTATCTGTTCCAGGTATTCGGATCTTGATACATATCACATGGTTGCCTGCGCAGTGGACGAGGCGATTCGAAACGCCGTCTGTGTCGGTGCAGGACTTGATATAATGGCCGGGCTTGACAATTTCTGCTGGTGTGATCCCATTTTATCCGAAAGATGTCCGGACGGACCCTATAAGCTGGCCCAGCTTGTCCGTGCCAACCAGGCGCTTTCCCGATATTGCAGGGCATTCGGTGTTCCGTGCATATCCGGGAAGGACAGTATGAAAAACGATTATGTGATAGGTGACACCAAAATATCTATTCCACCCACACTTCTTTTTTCCGTGATTGCAAAAATTAATGATGTGCGTCTGGCCGTGACCATGGACGCGAAAAATGCCGGAGACCTGGTCTATGTCCTCGGCACAACCTACCCGGAAACAGGCGCGTCGGAATATGCGGCCCAGTATGACGCTGTTGGAAACAGTGTTCCTGAAGTCCGGGAACATGATGCGCTTCCCAGGTATCGCGCCCTTTCCAAAGCAATGGCAAAAGGCCTTGTGGCCTCCTGCCATGACTGTTCCGACGGAGGGTTGGGCGTGGCCCTTGCTGAAACCGGTTTCGCAGGAGGCCTGGGTCTTAAAGTTGATCTTGACAAAGTCCCTTCAGATGGAGTGGAAAGTGAGAACATCCTTCTCTTTTCCGAATCCCAGAGCCGGTTCGTAGTGACTGTGCCGCCGGAAAAAAGCGGAAATTTCGAGGCGGAAATGGATGGAACAGCTTGCGCGCGGGTGGGTATAGTCACAGCCGAACCAGTGTTAAGGCTGACCGGTTTCTCAGGAGGAGAGACGGTACTTGAAGAGTTGATGCCGGATCTTAAATCCTGCTGGCAGAAGACCCTGAATTTCTAACTACTCGTAAGGGTTGTCAGGTTCAGGGTTCACGGTTCCATCGGTTTAACCTTAAACCTGGTTATGGAGGAATGGCTATGGCAATGCGCTTAATCGGCAATCTTTTTGGACGGTCACCCTTTGGCCCCCTTGTGGAGCATACGAAAAAGGTTCATGAATGCGTTGACCAGATAAAACCGCTCATAACCGCGCTGATAAATGAAAATTTTCAAGAAATTGAGAGGCTGCACGATGTGGTCTCAAAACTTGAATACGAGGCGGACCGGTTAAAGCACGGGATTCGCGAACAACTCCCCAGAAGGCATTTTCTGCCGGTAGAAAGGGTGGAGATTGACAACTTTTTAAGGTGCCAGGACCGGATGGCGGACAAGGTTGAGGACTTGGCCGTTATCCTCACACTGCGGAAAACAAAGGTCCACCCGGATCTCAAGGAGCAATTTCTCGATTTTGTGGAACAGATTTTTCAGGTGACCGGAACACTCATGGGCGCCGCGGTTGAACTCCAGAACCTTGCCGAGGTCTCATTTGGCGGAGCTGAGGCGGATCTGGTGATGGAACTGATCGCCGGCCTGGGTGAGGAGGAGTGGAAAGCCGACAGGATGGCACGTAAATTGAGCCAGAAAATTTACAGCCTTGAAAATGAACTCGATCCGATCACTATTATTTTCTACGAAAAGATTGTCCTTACCTTGGGCTCCATTGCAAATCACGCGGAAAATGCGGGCGACGTCCTGCGGAGAATGATGATCAAGTAATTATCCTTAGGGTCTGGAAAGAAATAACTTGGGTAATTCCGATCCGAAATGTGTTGCAGATTTAGTCGGTTTGATATTCACGAAACCGCAAGCGTAGCAGGGCTACGGTGAGGATTTCGGGGATGTCAAACCGGCTAAAGGTGTGATACAGTTCGGAAACGGAAAATCCAAGTTATTTCTTTCCAGACCCTTATGTAAGGCTTACCTGTGCCCCAGTTGTGCGTGATCAGGGCGAGTGACTATATAGCCTCCCTATGTCGCTTGCCCTGATCCTCACCGGCCATACCATGACCGCATGATATCCTTTTCACCCCTCTTGCAGAAATGATTGTCATTTTTATTGCTTGAAATTTACACTTCCTTCACTTACTATGTAGCAAGTCACTATTTAGTAAGTTGCTAAAGGGTAAGCGGGGTGAAGTATGGATCCTTTTAAGTTCGGACAGGTTGTGAGTGACAGGGATTTTTGTCCAAGGCCGGAATTAATTGAGAGTGTGACCGGGAATATCAGGCAGGGGCAAAATATCTATGTCCAGGGGGAACGGCGTATAGGGAAGACCTCACTTATCTGTGAAGCCATTCGACGCCTGAAAAATTATCGCACTGTTTATGTGGATCTGTTTGGTGTTAAATCATCCGACATTTTGGCTAAACGCATGGTTACGGCTATCATCTCAATGGAACAAAAGGAAGATGGCGTCTTTGTCAAGATGCTCAAAACATTTGCCTATTTAAGGCCTTCCTTGTCGGTTGATCCGATAACAGGGGTTCCTTCCGTATCCCTGGACGCCTCGTTTAAAATGACCTCTGATAATATCGAATCCGTCTTGGATCTGATTGCTTCCATGCAGACGGCAAAAAAACCTCTTGTTGTCGTATTCGACGAGTTCCAGGACGTGCTGAAATTCAAGGACGGCTATGAAACCTTGGCAGTCATGAGAAGCAAAATTCAATTCCATTCGGATATTTCTTATGTTTTTGCAGGGAGTCTCCGCAATAAAATGGATGAAATTTTTATCAACCCGGATAGCCCTTTCTTTAAGTCAGCTGTTTTGATCGCGGTCGGCCCGTTGGCTGAAACATCATTTAAGGATTTTATCATAAAACGTTTTGCCGGTGGAGAGCGGTGTATAAGCAAAGACGCCCTTGATCGAATTTTTCTGATTGCCGGGAATGTCTCCGGCGATATCCAGCAACTTTGCTCTTCTCTCTGGGCACTCACTAATCCTGGTGGTTCGATCAAACAAAATGATATTCCCAAGGCATTGGAATTAATATTTGCCAGGGAGTCAAAGGTGTATGAGGCTGATTTAGATACTATTTCCGAACAACAGTTGAAATGCCTGACCGGAATCGCGAGATTAGGGGGCAAGAAACCGGCTTCTTCACGATTTCTCATGCACATAGGCATCCCATCATCCGCCTCTGTGCTGAAAGCGCTGAATCGTTTGATTCAGTTACGGATCATTTTTAAAGCCGGAGATGAATATAAATTTGCCAATCCCTTTTTCAGGGCATGGTTGATTTACAAAAATTTTTAGTGCCTTAGGAACCAAAAATTAATAACCTTTACACTGCATCAACTCTCGGTT
>JAYEJK010000099.1:0-4425 GCA_034660535.1 Thermodesulfobacteriota bacterium
TTAGGTTGAAGGCTGAAGGCCATCCTGCAACGCCGTCATCAACTATTCCGGTTTGTATTTTGCCGGAATATAAGCACAAAACGGTTCTTCCGCCAGGTAATCGCCTGTAATTGCATAGGCCCTTGCCCGGCAACCGCCGCAGACATTTACGTATTCACAGACGCCGCAGCGCCCCTTGTATAGTTTGAAATCCCGCAGTTCCTTGAAAAGGGTCGAATTCTCCCAAATATCTTTAAAGGACTTCTCTCTGATATTCCCGCCAGACTTTGGGAAATAGCTGCAGGGCAGCACGTCTCCGTCTACATTGATCAGACAGATCAACTGGCCGGCCAGGCATCCCTTGGAACCGCCGGTTGAAAATTGCAAACTTCTCCGCTTGAATTTTTCCCCTGTTTCCTTTGCCTTCTGGAGTACGATCCGGTAATACTGAGGTGCGCACGTGGGCCGGACCAGGAGGTCATGCTCCTCCTTTTCCATCTCATAATGCCATTTCAGGATTTCCTCATAGCTCTCCTTGGCAATGAGTTCGTCCATGATATCCTCACCACGCCCTGTGGGCACGATCATGAACAGGTACCATGCCGTTGCCCCAATCTCCTTTGCCAATTTGTATATCTTCGGAATCTCCGTCTCATTCCGCTTTGTAAACGAGGAGTTGATCAGAAAAGAGATACCGTGTTTTTTAAATAATGAGGCGGCATTAAGTGTCCCATCAAATGCTCCCGGCTGATTCCGGAAATCATCGTGCACTTCAGCCGAGGCCCCGTCAAGGCTCATGGACACCATCATGATCCCGGCGTCTTTGATCTTCAGGCATGTCTCTTCAGTCACCAGGGTTCCGTTTGTAGCCAGGCACATGCGGAGTCCCTTGCCGCCGCCATACTTTGCAAGATCAAACACATCTTCACGGAGCAGTGGTTCGCCGCCGGACAACACCACAACAGGAGATGCGTAAGAAGAGATATCATCTATTATCCTCAGCCCTTCCTCATGCGAAAAATCAGGGTGATCCTTGACGTCCATGTCCGAGGAGGAACGGCAGTGAACACATTTCAGATTGCACCGCCTGGTGATTTCCCAGGCAATCCATTTAGGCTCAAATTCCACTTAAAACCCTCCAATAAATCTATATGCTTACAGATAGTCAGCCGCCGCTGCGGCCAGAGTGCTGCGTTCGCTCTTTCTCAACGTTATGTGACCATGAATCGAGAGTTCCTTCAGTCGTTCCACAGTGTATGTAAGGCCGTTACTTGAGGAGTCAAGGTACGGATTGTCAATCTGGCAGGGATCGCCGGTCAGGATCATCTTGGTTCCTTCCCCTGCGCGGCTGATGATGGTCTTCACTTCATGCGGGGTCAGGTTCTGCGCTTCATCAACAATCACGTATTGATCCGGAATGGACCGACCGCGGATATAGGTCAATGCCTCCAGCTCCACAATATTGTTATTCATCAGCTTTTCAACCTTCTGACGGATCGACTCCTCATCCGCCTTATCATTCCGGCCTCCTCCCATCAGAAATGTAAGGTTATCAAAAATCGGCTGCATCCAGTGTGCGAGTTTCTGATCCTTGTCCCCCGGCATGTAACCTATGTCTTTTCCAAGCGGGATAATAGGACGCGAAACCAGAATCCTGTCATATCTATTTCCGCCGACAACCTGTTCCAGCCCGGCGGCCAGAGCAAGAAGCGTCTTTCCGGTACCGGCCTGTCCGATAAGGGTAAGGACCTGAACCTCCGGGTCCAGAAGCAGTTCAAGCGCCATGCGTTGTTCCTTGCTTTTTGAACGGATATGCCACGCACTTTCATAATGTTTGTTTAAAGGGACAAGGATACCATCTTTGTTTGTCTTGGCAAGAGCGGTATGCTTTTTATTCTCTTCACTCACAAGAAGGACAAATTCATTGGGGACCGTGTCGGCAGCATCCTCTATTATTATTTCCTTGTTCTGATAAAAATCCTCCACCACTGAGTCCGGGACCTCTATCTCCCTGCAGCCGCTGAAGAGTTCATCAAAATTGATCTTTTGTTTTTCAAAATCCTGAACTCCAATCCCAAGCGCATCCGCCTTCAGTCTTGCATTAATATCCTTTGATACGAAAATGACCTTTTCCTCTTGTTTGAACAGAGCGTCGGCAACCGCCAGAATCCTGTTATCAGCCACGCTCATATCCAAACCGGAATCAGTCGCAATGTCCCGCTCAATCACTATCTTAAGACGCCCTCCGTTTTCCATTTCCACGCCGTCACGCAAATTCCCCTGTCTCCTGAAGCTGTCCAGGTTGCGAATCACCCTTCTTGCGTTTCTGCCCAATTCGTCGTTACGAGACTTGAACTTGTCAAGCTCCTCAATAACGGTCATGGGCAAAACAACGATGTTATCCGCAAACGATGTAAGCGATTCGGAGTTGTGAAGCAGCACATTTGTGTCTATTACAAAATATTTTTTCATTTTCAAACCATTTTTGGGTTTCGTATAACCCAGCGAGGCAGGGAGATTTTAAGCCGGCGCAAAATCATATTCGACTCAACCGCACCGCAATCTCTGATTCAGAGATTGTCCGTTTCGCAAAAAGCGCTCAACCGACGCGTTATCCCCTTGTAACTTGTTGATATCATTGAGGACGATGTTTCAGTCAGTAACTTTTTTTGCGAATACATCAGAGATTGGCTAAATCGCAATTTTTTACAAACGTATCAATAAATAGAATAGTCTATTAATTGTTGCTTTAAAAGTCCTTTTTTACAGAAATATCAGTAGCCTCCCCATTCCCTACCATACACAAAAAAAGGTGCCGAAGGCCGGACTTGTTGCTCAAGGAAGCAGCGGATCTCCAGCAGAAGATTGAAAAAATCAAATAATCTCTGCTGGTTCCGAAAGGTAAAAACCAACTTAAGTTCATGTTTTTGCTAATCGATAACTGTTCACAATGTCATCTAAACGCTCTACCAGATAGAGGGGTAAAGAAATTAGAGGGTATTTTACATGTTTGCGCTGTTTCTTTACATTGATAACGGTATCGATTTGATGGGTAGCGGGTAATTTTGTGTCAAACCGGATGGCAAGTGGCGCCTGTTTGGTGCCCATAAACTGATGTAAGGATTTCAAAGACCCGGTGGCACCTGATTTTACCTCTATAGGGATTAAACTCCCTCCTAATCCAATAACAAAATCCACTTCAGCATTGGTCGAGCGTCCTTCGCGCAGCCAATAATTCAATTCACGGTTTGGTTTGTCCGCGAGTATGGCTTGTAAATGTTGTCCGATAAATTGCTCGGCAATAGCTCCCTGGTTAACGAGTGTCATCTCATCCATCTGCGAGATACTACGCCAGTCCAGGCCGCAAATCGCGTTCATCAACCCCACATCAAGAAAGAGTAATTTGTAAACTTTTTCCTCAATGTCGGCCTGTAACGGCAAGCCTGAGCAGTGACTATGGACTACCTTGCCGATCACACGAGCCATTGCCAGTAATTCAATATCTTTCTTTATTGTAAGACTCTGATCTTGACGTGAAATATTGCTGTATTTAATTTTCACACCCACATTTCCGGCCGCAAAGTTAAATACATTAAGCATGCGATTTAGATTTCTGGAACCTGCATATTTGGGAAAATCATCACGATAGGTTTCGATAATAGAATTATGAACCTCGCTCACATCCTTATAGCTGCGACTATCCACAAAAACAGCCACTGCTTCAGGCATACCACCGATATAATAGTAAGATCGAAGTAAATGCAATAATCGTTGATGGACAATCTCTCCTATTTTCTGACCTGGTTCATAATGATTTATGAAATTCTCCAGACTCTTTTCGTCCATGGCCAGTAGAAACTCGCTGAAAGTCATGGGACCCATGTGTAAATACTGAATCCTTCCCACAGGCATGGAAAAAGTATGGGCTGACAGGGCAAATTCCAACAAAGACCCTGCGCTGATAATTGGGAATTCCGGCATATCCTCATAGAAATACCGCAGAGCTGGAATGGCTTCTGGAACGGCCTGAATTTCATCAAGGAACAAAAGAGCATCATCGCCGATACTGCCCATATTCGGCAGAAACTCAATTTGCTGAATAATCTGTTCAGGGTCTTTACCGGAGAAAATATCTGATAATTCCGGGTGACGCTCCAGGTTGACATTGCACAAAGTTTGTTGGTTTTGCCGGGCAAACAATTCTACTAATGTAGATTTGCCCACCTGTCTGGCCCCACGAATAACAAGAGGCTTACGGTTTTTATTGTGCAGCCAGGTATGAAGAAATTGTAATTGTTGCCGTTGCATTTAAAAGACTACTCCTTTCTGTTTATGACACCAATACATACCACATATATCATAATGTGATTATTGTTTCAAGGGATGTGTTTTGGTGTAAGAAAAAAAGTATAAAGAAAATGTGAAGGGCGAGTACGACGAAATTCA
>JAYEJK010000100.1:0-16264 GCA_034660535.1 Thermodesulfobacteriota bacterium
CGATTGTGAGGTTACAAAACCGCAGGACCAGCAGCGCTAATTTGAGGATTTTGTAACCTCACAATCGGCCCAAAACGGCCTGAAGATGAGATGGAAGATGTACAAGTTATTTTTACTTGAGCCCTAAATGCATTAATTTGGGGGTGGATAAATGATCCAGGATTATGCACACAGGTACACGTTGGTGATGGGTGAGAGGCAGAAAGTCTCTTACCAGGATAAAACCGGTTTCAACCGGAGTGGACTGTTTTGGAAGGTCTCGGGGGTGACGGTTGTCGTGTTATTGCTTTTCGGGATGGTATTCAGTTACTGGATCGGAGGTCAGATCAGAAGCGGTCTGGGCGAGTTGACCCGGAATCGAATGATTTATCATAAATTCTCCGGGTTAAAAAAAGAGATGGTGGTCCATCGCGGCAATTTGTTGGCGCTGGAAAATTTTGAGGCCACGGCCGGGGAATTAGGGCTGTATCAGCCGACAGACGAACAGATAAGGTATCCTTAGACAAGGTTTATAAGGTTCAAAGGTTATTTGATCGAAATTTTTTCCTATTCAACCCTGAACCCCTGAACCCTGAACCCTGAACCCTGAACCCTGAACCCTGAACCCTGAACCCTGAACCCCTGAACCGTGGATGAAAGATTGTCAGAAGCCAAAAAGTCGGAAGATTATCATATACGGGGCGATTTTTTTGGCCGCGGGCATGATAATTCTTTTTTATTTATCCGGCAAAACCCTTCTTTCTAATTTCCTGGCCCGGGATCAGCAGCAAAAACAGACAACAGACGACCCTGTTCAACCGGATGCTGAAAGTCTCTGGGAAAAAGGTGGCGAATACACCGAACGATACAACATCTACGACAGAAATTTCAAGAAACTGGCCGTCAGTTTTAAACTTACTTCCATATATGCACGGCCCCTTGAAATCAAAGGACCTGAACAGGCAGCGGAACGGCTTGCAAGTGTACTGGACCTGGATGAAAGAGAACTTGTTTCAGACCTGAAGTCTGAGAGGAATTTTGTCTGGCTTGGGCGCAGAATCCCGGCCGATACGGCAGTGGGTGTAATAGATCTTGATTTGCCCGGCGTAAGCGTGTTTGAGGAACTGTACAGGTATTATCCCAATCACCGAATAGCATCCCATGTGGTCGGTTTTGTGAATGATGAACAGGGACTTGCCGGCATGGAATTTCATTATGACAATATTCTGCGGGGTGAACCAGTCGATGATCCGGTTTTTTTCGATATCACCACTGCCGGATCCGGTGTTGTCGGGAAGGCCGGCGGGCATCTTGTTCTTACTTTGGATTTACCCATTCAGAAGCTGCTTGAGGACCGCCTCAGATCCCTTCGAAAAAAGACCAAGGCATCGTCAGGCATGGTAATGGTAATGAATCCGTCAACCGGTTCCATTTTAGGGCTTGTGAGTCTGCCTTCCTATGATCCCAATCGTTTCTGGGACTATGGGCCGGATGAATTGAAAAACCGGATCATCACGGATCCGGTTATGCCTGGGGGACTGAACGGGCTGTTTGATTTTGCAGCCGCCATCGAGGCCGGCAGCTACATTCGGCAGCTTCGTCCGGAAACAGGCGATGTAAAGGTTTTGAGAGGCCACGGCGGTGATGCAGAGGATGACACTGAAGCGCCATCAAAAGAAGAACAGGTCTGGATTCAGATCAGGGACAGAGTCTTCATCTCTCCGGAGGCAAGATGGCAGGCAGTGAATTCTGCGGATGAAGAGGGTCTGGACAGGTTTCTTTTTAAAATCGGCTTTAACAGGAAAAGCGGTGTGGATTTGCCGGTTGAGAGGCAGAGCAGTATCATGGAGGATACAGGTGAGGTCGGACACTTTCAGCCCGAATATCATACATCGTCCACAACCGCACTGCATCTGCTTTCCGCCTTTTCAAGACTGGTGAATGGCGGGAAGGCCATTACGCCTCATCTTCTCGATGCGGTCTGGGACGAGAAAAGCGAACAGGCTGTCACGGCTCTGCATGAGAACGATATTGCCCCTGTCTACCCGGAGGTAAGCGCCGCTGTCTTGACCATGTTGGAAAAGGCCGGCAAAGCCCGGTCAGATGAAAGTCTGTTTGTCGAATCAATAATCGCGAATCAGTTCTTTGGTGAACCTGATGTAACAGAACCGCATATTTCGCCGCTTGACGAACAGCAGGCGGATTCGAAACCAAAGGTGTCAAGTGAGTCCGCTGATCCCGAACCCGAGGCCGGGCGGGAGGAGACCATACCGGAAAGCGGCAGATTCCATTGCGTAATGCTTGGCATGGCCCCGAGAAAAAATCCCGTGATTACTATGGTTGTTGTGTTGGATAACGCGTTCATCAATCTTAAAAAGCCGTCATGTATGCGAAAGATGGGGCAGGAGATCATCAGTAAAATTGCGAAAATCGCCGGACAAACGCCCCCTGGAAACGGCGCCTCTTTGATCAGGTCCGGGGAATCGGAAGCTCCGAGGAAGTGGCTTGAGTTTCAGAACAGGGCGGATGCCGGACCTGATTTATGGCAAACCAGCATCAAGAAAAATATGCCTGATGTGACCGGTCGAAGCCTGCGAAAAGCGCTTCAGGAGCTTCAGTCGTATGGCTTGAAAGTGAAGATACGGGGATTCGGCCGCGTTGTTGCGCAGGAACCAAAAGCCGGAAGCGTCTTAAATGGTATGGATTGTATACTGCATCTGGCTCCCGGAACCCCCTGAACCCCTGAACCTGGAGCCCCTACCATGAATCTGGCTGAACTTTTGGTCGATCTGGATTACAAGACTGCAACCGATCTTGCCGGAATAGAGATTTCAGGAATCACGTCCGATTCACGCGAGGTCAAGCCGGGCACAATTTTTGTAGCAGTGGAAGGGCTCACTGTTGACGGACATTGTTTTGTTGAAAACGCGGTCAAGGCCGGTTGTTCCGCTATAGTGGTCCGAAAGAGTTTCCATGTCTCAGGGACTGAAGGAAAGCCGGTTAAGATAGAGGTCCCGGACACACGAGTGGCGCTCAGCCAAATAGCGACCGCCTTTTTCGGACATCCCGCAGACGAATTGATTCTTGTCGGCATCACGGGCACAAACGGAAAAACTACGACAACGTACATGGTTGAGTCGGTTGTCCGGCAGGCAGGAGGAACTCCCGGAGTCATCGGGACCGTAAATTACCGTTACAATAACGTGGAACTTCCGGCGCCGTTTTCAACACCGGAAGCAGTGCTTCTTCATCAGGTCTTAAGGCAGATGGCCGATAGCGGCGTGACGCACGTGATCATGGAGGTATCTTCTCATGCGCTGGTCCAGGAACGGTTGCACGGCCTCCTCTTCGATGTGGCCCTTTTTACCAATCTGAGCAGGGATCATCTCGATTTTCACGGCAGTATGGCCGCATATTTTGAAGGTAAAAAGAAGCTTTTTTACGAGCATCTCAAGAAAGACGGCCGGGCCGTGGTTGTAACGGAATCAGGCGTCACAGGTTCGGACGTGACAGGAGATGACGGGAGCCTCGATTGGGGAAGAAAACTCATAGATGAGCTGCTCTTATCTCATGGATTTAAGGCGGATATGCGACAAAGGAATCTCCTGACCTGCGGTCTGAACGGAAAAATCGTGCATCCTGTCCGATTCAGGTATGATTTAAGTGGTATTGATGCTGAAATCAGTACTCCGCAGGGTAATTTTCATCTGAAAACGCCGCTGATCGGCGAATTCAATTTGAAAAACCTGCTGGGCGCGACCGGGGTAGGGTTGGCCTTGGGGTTTGATATTAAAAAAATCAAAAAAGGTCTACAATCCGTTAAGAAAGTTCCCGGTCGTCTTGAACGGGTGGAGACAAAACGTGACGTAAAGGTCTTTGTAGATTATGCCCATACGCCGGATGCGCTTTTGAACGTGCTTTCCGCTTTGAAAAAATTAGGCCCTGAGCGGCTTATCGTGATCTTTGGCTGCGGCGGCGATCGTGACAGGGGAAAAAGGCCGTTGATGGGAAAGGTGGCTGCCGGGTTGGCCGACGGTCTACTTTTGACCTCGGACAATCCCCGGTCGGAAGAACCTGAAAAGATACTTGCAGACATCGAGCAGGGCGTCAAAGCGACTGGACGTATCCGCCGCATGCGGGCCGAATTGTTTTTGGGCGGGCAAGGGTTGCACGGGTATGACGTAATCGTGTCTCGGCGGGAGGCGATCGGAACGGCAATTCGTTATTCAAGGTCTGGAGATGTCGTGCTCATCTGCGGTAAGGGCCATGAACGTTATCAGATTACCAGGGAGGGGAAAAGGTTTTTCTGTGATCGTCTTGAGGCGGTTAATCAACTCAAAAGCAATTAACATCCGGCAAGCGTTTGCCGACAAGGGGAAGGAGAATGGAACCGGCGGGATCAGTAAGAAGTCGCACGAATGAAGGTAAGATCAGGAGCCGAATCACATCCGGTTTTGGTTACGGCTTTGCAACATTTCAAAACCCGCCATGGGATCTTTCGCAGATACTGCTTGCCACAGGAGGACGCGTCCTGTCCGGCAGCCTTAAAACGGTTTTCAGGAGCATCTCAACAGACAGCCGGAGGGTTGAGCCAGGCGATTTGTTTCTGGCCTTGACAGGTGATCGTTTTGACGGCCATGTTTTTGTGCATGAGGCACTGAAAAAGGGTGCAGCGGGTCTGATAGTCTCAAAGATGCAGGAGATCCCCGGCTCTGTCCCGGTCGTGCTCGTGGGAGACACCTTAGAGGCGCTTGGCGACCTCGCCTGGTATCGCCGTTCTCAGATGCATGCGCTCAAGGTTCTGGGAGTAACCGGCAGTTCCGGAAAAACCACGGTTAAGGAGATGGCTGCGGCAATACTCGGCCGGAGAAACCGGGTACTAAAAACCATGGGTAATTTAAATAATCTGGTCGGACTGCCTCTCTCTCTTCTCTCTGTGGATTATTGTCATGACTTCGCTGTTCTTGAAATGGGCATGAATCGACCCGGAGAGATTGCCAGGCTGACCCGGATCGCTGAACCCGATGTCTCGTGTATTGTAAATGTCCAGGACGCCCATCTGGCAGGATTGGGCGACATCCGGGGAGTTGCAAAGGCCAAGGGCGAGCTGTTTCAAGGAAGTAAATCGTGGGGAATACTAGTGGTCAATATCGATGACAAGAGGATTCGCTCCCTTGCCCGATCATGCAGTCAGGAAAGAATCACATTCGGCCGGAACAGGAAGGCGTATGTAAGGGCAACCCGCCTCCACAGCCTGGGCGAAAAAGGAATGGCCTTCACGCTTCACATCGGCGGGAAGAAGACCAGGGTAAAAACAAAAGGTCTCGGCAGACACAATGTCATGAACTGCCTCGCTGCAGCGGCAATGGCCGTAGGCGTCGGCATGGATATTCATGAAATTAGTGAAGGTCTATCCCTGGTTGAACCTTTTGACAAGCGTCAGCAGGTTAAGGATCTTCCAGGCGGGCTGAAGCTCTTAGACGACTGTTACAATGCAAACCCCGCATCCATGGAAGCGGCTTTAGAGACCCTTAAAATCCTGGGGTATGGACAAAAAACCGCAGCAATCCTGGGAGATATGCTGGAACTGGGCGATCAATCCGAATCCGCACATCGTTTGATCGGCGAATCCGTGGTCCGTCATGAAATTGATTACCTGTTGACAGTAGGCGATTTTGGACAGGCGGTGGTCCAAGGCGCAGTTGATTCCGGCATGGCCCGGAAACGGGCAAAAGAATTTGCTTCAAAAGAGCACTTGTCCAATTATTTTCACAAGTTGGAAGATAAGGGTGAACTCTTGCCTGGTGACTGGATCCTGGTAAAGGGTTCTCGCGGTATACGAATGGAAACAATTATTTCAGAGCTGAAAAACAAGGCTTAATCTAAAGGATTTTTTACAACGCCATCAAAATTACAGGCGCTGACAAACACTGACATGCTCTATCACCTTCTATATCCGCTTCGTTCAGTATTCGGAGGATTCAATGTCTTCCGCTACATCACTTTCCGGAGCATTGGCGCGATCATCACGGCATTTGTCATTATTATGTTTCTAGGGCCCGTCTTTATCAGATTTCTAAAGCGTTTCCAGATCGGGCAGGTGGTCAGAGATGATGGTCCCGAGACCCATCTCAGTAAAGAGGGAGTCCCGACCATGGGCGGGGTTTTCATCTTGGCCGCGATCACCTTTTCAACCCTGCTCTGGGTCGATTTGACTAACCGCTATGTCTGGATAATCCTGGGCATGACTCTCTGGTTCGGGTTTGTGGGCGTGGTTGATGATTACAGAAAGATCAGAAAAAAGAACAGCAAGGGCTTAAGCGTTAAAGAAAAATTTCTTCTCCAGATACTTGGCGCTACAATGGCCGGCTTACTCCTTTTTAGTCAACAGGACTTTGACAGTCATCTGATAGTACCTTTTTTTAAGGACCTGGATCTGGATCTTGGGTGGTTTTATATATTTTTCGCCGTATTGGTGATAGTGGGATCCTCAAATGCAGTAAATCTGACAGACGGGTTGGACGGACTTGCAATCGGACCAACAGTGGTTTCAGGCAGCGTGTATCTTGTCTTTTCTTATCTCGCAGGTCACGCAGTGCTTGCCTCCTATCTTCAGATCCCTTTTGTTCAGGGCGCCGGCGAGGTGGCGGTTTTCTGCGGGGCGCTTGTGGGGAGCAGCCTGGGATTTCTCTGGTTTAACACGTTTCCGGCCCAGGTTTTTATGGGAGATGTGGGTTCCCTTTCCTTGGGCGCGGCCCTTGGAGCAGTGGCGATCATCACAAAACAGGAGATTCTGCTTGCCATTGTGGGCGGGATTTTTGTCATGGAGGCCATATCCGTGATACTGCAGGTCGGATTTTTTAAGATAAGCGGAGGGAAAAGAATTTTTCTTATGGCTCCGTTCCATCACCACTTTGAAAAAAAGGGATGGGAAGAGCCCAAGGTGGTTGTTCGTTTCTGGATAATCTCAATTGTGCTTGGGCTTGCAGCCATTGCTACACTCAAGTTAAGGTAGTACCCCTGAACCTTGAAATAACCAAATGGAAAAAAAATTATTCTCCAGAAAGCTGATTCGGCCGGAAAGTCATGCACTTGTCGTGGGCCTGGGCAAGTCCGGTCTATCTGCGGTGAATTTTTTAAATAGCATCAGGGTAAGAGTCTCTGTTTCCGATGCTTCTTCCATGGATCGGATTAACGGACATATAGTTCAAAAACTCGGCAAAAAGGTGGAAACCCTTGAAACCGGCGGCCATTCTGAAAAACTTTTCACATCTGTGGATTTTATTGTTGTGAGTCCGGGCGTGCCCCTTGACATCCCTGCCTTGAAATCGGCGTATAAAAAAGGGATTCCGGTTATCGGTGAACTGGGGCTTGCGGCCTGTTGCCTCAAAACACCCCTTGTGGCCGTGACCGGCACAAACGGCAAAAGTACGGTTGTCACACTTCTTGGTGAACTGTTTCAGGCATCCGGGAAAAAAATATTTGTCGGGGGAAACATCGGGACACCGTTGACCGACTATCTTGTCGGACCCCAGGATGCGGACGTGGTTGTCGCAGAGGTCAGCAGTTTTCAACTCGACATTGCGGGTGAGTTCAGACCGAACGTGGCCGTACTCTTAAACATCTCGCCGGACCATTTGGACAGGTATAATTCGTACGAGGCGTACGTAGCCTCGAAATTCAGGATATTTGCCTTTCAGGGGCCCGGAGATCTTGCAGTATTAAACGCTGATGACCCGGAGATAATGCGACATGAAAGAAAAAACTGTTTTTCGGGAAAGGCCTTGGAATTAAATAAAATTGATAAGATCAACCGGCATCAAAACAATCGCCTTTTTTTTGGGGACCGGCTGCAGGGTGAAAACGGGGCATCATTAAATGGGCGTAAAATTGTCTTGTCCGGAGGCGGCGCTCCTTCAGGCAACGAAGAAATATATGATCTTAACCACACCAGCCTGGCCGCCGGCCCTAACCTTCAAAATGCTATGCCTGCAATCATCGCTGCAAGGCATATGGGCTGTTGCGAGAGCGGCATCCAAAAGGGGATTGCCGGGTTTGTCCCACTGCCGCACAGATTGGCAATGGTCGCGGAGATTAGAGGCGTCAGGTATTACGATGATTCCAAGGCAACCAACGTGGGCGCGGTACACTCGGCCCTGACCTGTATGAAGTCGCCGGTTATCCTGATTGCAGGAGGCCGTGATAAGGGTGGAGAGTATGTTATGTTAAATGAGCTGATCAGGAAAAAGGTAAAGGCCATGGTGCTCATAGGTGAGGCTGGAGCCGGGATGGCCGAGGCATTCGAATCTCTCACCTCTGTAAAATCGGCGGATACGCTTCCTGATGCCGTGCACAAGGCTTCTAACATGGCCTGTTCCGGGGATGCGGTCCTGCTGTCGCCGGCATGCTCAAGTTTTGACATGTTCAACGATTATGCCCAGCGGGGCAGGGTATTCAGGGAGGCAGTGAATAGTCTTCCCGGGAGTTCTCAGTATTCAATCGATGGCCTGGGAATAGATTAGTGCCTTAAAGGCCTTTGTCCTTCTAACCCTTGACCCCCTGGACCTTTGAACCCTTGAACCCTGAACCCTTGAATCCTGAACCCATAAACAAAGGATATCGGATAAAAATGGTTGTAACGGGCGGAGGCACCGGAGGCCACCTGTTTCCCGGCATAGCCGTGTCAGAGGCGTTTATCAACCGTTTCCCGGGGAGCGAGGCCCTGTTCATCGGCGCCGGCCGCGGTATGGATGCAAAGGCCTTGGCCGGCCGCGGTTTGAAGACCGCCTCTATCAGTTGCCATGGTTTAAAGGGGGAATCCCGTTTTTTCAGGGTTCGGACACTTCTGGAACTTCCGTTCAGTCTGCTTCAGGCCGCAATCATAATCAGGCGGTTCAGACCCGCGTTGGTTTTTGGTGTCGGCGGTTATGTGACAGGGCCGGTTGTGCTGGCAGCCAGGCTCATGGGCATTGCAACGTGTATCCACGAACAGAATTCAATCCCGGGCGTGGCCAACCGCATCCTGGGCAGGTTTGTTGACAGAATTTTTGTTTCCATCCCCGGAAGCGAGAGCTGCTTCCCGAGAAAAAAGACATTACTGACCGGCAACCCGCTTCGTAAGGAGCTATTGGCGGATCGGACTTTAAAAAATAAAAAAGGAGTGACCCTCCTTGTACTTGGAGGCAGCCAGGGGGCTCGGAGGGTAAACGAACTCGTGAAAGAGGCGCTCGGCAGATATAAAGACAAATTGCCGGAAGGTTTCAGGGTCATCCACCAGACCGGCATCCATGATGAGTCAACTGTGCGTGACTCGTACAACAGGATTGGCATTCCAGCCAAGGTAGCCTCCTTTTTCAAGGATATGGCAAAGGTATATGAAGATGCGGATTTTGTTGTGTCTCGGGCAGGGGCCACGACGCTTGCCGAGATCACAGTCAAAAAAATTCCTGCCTTATTGATCCCGTATCCTTTTGCAGCCGACGGACACCAGGAAAAAAACGGCGGATATCTCGTGGATGGCGGTGCAGCAGTGATGTTTACTGAAAGAGATCTCAACGGGGAGATACTGGGCAAAGAGATCATCTCAATCCTCATTGATAAAAAAAGATTGGAAATCATGAAGGCGGCGGCGGGAAAACTGGCAAAGCCACAGGCCGCTGAGACAATCGTGGATAATTGTCTGGCGCTTTTAACGGAAAAAGGGGTGTAGAGGTTCCGGGTTGAAAAGGAAAAATTCCGATCAAATAAACCCCTGAACCCTGAACCCTGAACCCTGAACCCTGAACCCTGAACCTTGAACCCTGAACCCTGAACCCTGAACCCTGAACCCTGAACCCTGAAAACCAATGTATAAAAAAACACAGCATATTCATTTTGTGGGTATCGGCGGGATCGGAATGAGCGGTATTGCAGAGTTACTCATCAATCTTGAATATCGAGTCAGTGGTTCTGATCTCAGAACCACTAAAATCACCAGACGTCTTGCCGAACTGGGTGGCACGATCCGGGAAGGCCACAGGAGTGAATGGATTAAAGGAGCCGATGTCGTGGTGATCTCTTCTGCGATAAAAGATGACAACGTAGAGGTCTTGGCAGCAAGAAAATCCCATATCGCCGTCATTCCCAGGGCAGAGATGCTGGCTGAGCTGATGCGGCTTAAAAAATACGGAATCGCTGTTGCAGGCAGCCACGGCAAGACTTCTACCACTTCCATGGTGGGTTGGATTCTGGCTCAGGCCGGCCTTGATCCGACTGTTGTCATCGGTGGCCAGGTCAACAGCCTGGGCACCAACGCAAAACTCGGCAAAGGGGAATTCCTGGTCGCAGAGGCGGATGAAAGCGACGGATCATTTCTTCAACTCTCACCGGTCCTTGAGATAGTGACCAATATTGACAGGGAACATCTTGATTATTATAGCGGAATTAAGGAGATAAAAGAGGCTTTTATTGAATTCATAAATAAAATACCGTTTTACGGGGCCGCTGTCTTATGCCTGGATGACCCTTGTATCTCGGATATTCTGCCTAAGATAAAAAAGAGAATAATTACTTATGGTCTGACAAGCCGGGCTGATATTCATGCCAGGGAAATCAGGACCGAGGGTCTGGTTTCAAGGTTTAAGGTATACGAAAAAAATGAGGCGCTTGGTGAAATCAAACTATCCCTGCCGGGCCTTCATAACGTAAGTAATGCGCTGGCTGCAATTACAATTGCGCTTGAGCTTGAGATCTCATTCTCAGTCATATCCGATGCATTAGGCAGTTTTTCCGGTGTGCGGAGAAGGATGCAGGTAAAGGGCGAAAAAAGAAACATCCTGGTGATGGATGATTACGGTCATCATCCCACTGAGGTGCGGGCGACTCTTTCGGCCCTTCGAAACAGTTGGCCCGAACGAAGGATGGTGGTCATGTTCCAGCCGCATCGTTATACCAGGACCCAGGCGCTGTTTAAGGAATTCTGCGCCGCATTTCACGAAGCGGACGTTCTGTTGCTGACTGACATATATCCTGCCGGCGAAAGCCCCATTAAAGGGGTTTCCGCCAAATCATTGATGAAAGGCATTCTGAAGCACGGGCAGCGGCTTGTTTATCTGATTCCTGATATTGCGGACCTGCCCCGGGCCGTGATGGGAATGGTGTCGGATGGAGACCTGGTGCTGACCCTGGGCGCGGGTAATATTCGTTGTGCCGGGGAAGAGTTAATTGAAAGGCTTGAAAATGGCGCGTAACAGGCGAACCGTAGAAAAATTGGCCGATTTCTGGAAAGGCGAAGTCCTTCCGGATCAACCAATGTCCGATTTTTCGACCATCAGGGTGGGTGGCTCTGCCGATGCTGTTGTGCTCCCAAAGACGCGTCATGAGCTGTCGAACCTGATCAGCGGCCTGCGCTCATATTTTGTGCCGTTCTGGGTGATCGGCAGGGGCAGCAATATACTTGTCCCGGATGAGGGGTTACCGGGAGTAGTCATTGTCCTTGGGGCGGATTTTTCCGATATTGAAATCGTAAACTCGGAAAGGTTCTGTCAATACGTGCGTATTGAGGCGGGTTGCAGTCTGGCCCGCCTTGTCGGATGGTGCGTTGAACATGAACTGACAGGCTTGGAATTTGCGTGCGGTATACCGGGCAGCGTCGGCGGAGCCGTGGCAACCAATGCCGGGGCATGGGGTAAGGAGGTAAAAGAGGTTGTTTCCTCGGTGACTCTGATGGATGAAAAAGGAGAGTTGTTTTCAAGAGAGAGGGGGCAGTTATATTTTTCATATCGCCATTGCGATCTTGGCCGTTCCCTGGGACATCATGAGGGCCGCGCATGCACGGTCCTGGTTGTGGATTCTGTTTTCAGACTTGAAATGGGAGAGCGGGGGAAAATAGAGGATTTGTGCAGGCAGGTGACCCGCCGAAGAAGAGAAAGCCAGCCCCAGGGCATTGCCGGCGCCGGCTCGTTTTTCAAGAATCCAGGGGACGATCAGGCTGCAGGCAGGCTGATAGAAGAAGCCGGACTCAAAGGCGTCCGCGCAGGAGGGGCTCAAGTCTCGAGGTTTCACGCGAATTTCATAGTGAACACGGGGAATGCCACAGGTCGGGACATCTTTGATCTGATACACCTGGTGCAGGAAAAGGTGTGGAACCGGTCAGGTATCATGTTGGAGCCGGAGATTCGGATCCTGGGAACAGATACGCCAAACGGTTCAAAGGTTCAAGGTTTGGAAGGACAAAAGCCTTTAACCTTTGAACCTCTGGACATGTGAACGGTTACGAAAATGGCGACAAATTATCGCCCGGAAACACTTAGACGGAATCGTTTCCAAGGAAGCGGATTCCCGGAATTCAGGAAAAAGCTTGCCATCTTGGCCATGGGGGGTGCCGTGGCGTTGATTGTACTTGGGATTGCCGCAATTTTCATATATAGAGGACTGGCCAGGTCTGATTTTTTCCAGATCACGGCCATCAAGATTGAAGGTTGTAAAAGAACAACAAAGAATCTGATTCTTGAATTGAGCCGGGTAGACATCCATTCCAACCTGCTGGCAATGAACACTGATCGGGTCAGAGCTGATATAGAAACTTGTGACTGGGTCGAAGGGGCGGAGGCAAGAAAGGAGTGGCCGAACAGGCTGCTTATCACGGTCAGAGAAAGAAAGCCGGTTGCAATGGCCAGTCTGCCTGAGGGCCTTTATTATATTGACAAAAAGGGAGTGGCCTTTGCGCGTGTGCTTCCGCCCGAGGATATGGATTTCCCTGTGATTACCGGATTAACGGCTGCTACCTGGCCTGAATCATTTAAGGAATCATCCCTGGAAGAGGCGCTGCTGTTTATCAGGTTGGCAGGCAGGGGCAATCCGGTTTTACCGAAACAGAATATTTCCGAGGTGCATATAACAGGAAATGGTGAATTGATTCTGTTCCTGGCGGACAGGCCCTTTCCAATCTATCTCGGAAAGGGCATGGTCGATAAAAAATACAGGCGGTTGGTAAAGGTGTTGTACTGGCTGTACAAGAAAAAGGAATTTGCATCTGCAGCTTACATGAATGTTGAGTATATGGATAATGATGTACTGGTCGGCACTGATGGGGCGGTTACGAATTAATTAGTAATTATGAATTATGAATTACGGGCTAGGAATTACGAGTTAGGAATCTTTGTTGTCTTGCATCTAAAATCATTACTTCCATAACATTCGTAATTCGTAATTTCTAATTCGTAATTGATTAATAAATTATAACCCGGAGAAAATCGACATGCAAAATCAGGCGAGTAGTGGAGTATTCCACAGGGAAACATGGGCAGGGCATGACCCGGCCGACTTTGAGATCGGTCTGGAAAGCGGTCATCCCGAAGGAAGGAGCAAGCCTCTCAGTTTGAGAGATAGGCTTTGGAAGGCGGCGAAGTCCGGACGGAAATTGACCGAAAACCGCTTCAAACCCAAAAAAACTTCTGTCAAGGAAAGCGGTGAGCTGATCGTCGGGCTGGATATTGGTACGACTAAGATCTGTGCCGTGGTCGGCGAGGTGCGTGGCGATCAGGTGGACATCATCGGCATGGGAGTACATCCGTCGGTTGGTCTTCGCAAGGGCGTCGTGGTAAATATCGAGAGCACGGTAAAATCAATTCGTAAGGCCGTGGAGGAGGCGGAGATGATGGCGGGTTATGAAATTTCCTCCATCTTTGTCGGGATCGCAGGAAGCCATATCAGAGGCTTTAACAGCGAAGGCCTGATCCCCATCAAGACCATGGAGATCCGGCAGGATGACATCAACAAGGTAGTTGATGCCGCAACGGCCGTGCCGATCCCGCCTGACCAGGAGATCATTCACGTCCTGCCGCAGGAGTTCACAGTAGATGAGCAGGAGGGTATCCAGAGTCCTCTGGGTATGACCGGAGTCAGGCTTGAGGCTGACGTGCATATTGTTACCGGGTCGGGTTCATCTGTTCACAATATTATCAAGTGCTGCAACCATGCCGGGCTTACGGTAAGGGATGTCGTGCTCGAGCCCCTTGCGTCCGCCTGTGCGGTTCTGACCCAGGAGGAGATGGAACTTGGGATAGCGCTTTTGGATATTGGCGGTGGCACCTCGGATCTTGCAATTTTTTCTGAAAAGGGCATCAGGCATACCTTTGTTCTGGGCCTTGGCGGCCATAACCTGACCAATGATCTCTCCATCGGACTACGCACTCCGCTCCGGGAGGCCGAACGGCTTAAAGAAGAATACGGATGCGCGCTTTCATCGAAAATCGACAAGGATCAGACTATCGAAGTGCCCAGTGTGGGAGGCCGGCAGTCGCGGAAATTGTCTAGAAAGGTAATGGGCGAGATACTGGAACCCAGAATGGAAGAGATGCTGTCCCTTATCAACCAGGAACTGGTAAGATCGAAACTAAAGGACATGATCAACGCAGGAATCGTGCTGACCGGCGGAACGTCTCTCCTGGAAGGCATAGAAGACCTTGCGGAGCAGATTTTTGATCTGCCCGTCCGAATCGGCTGTCCCCAGAAAATAGGGGGAATCAAGGATATCGTCAGCACTCCGCAGTGTGCTACCGGCGTTGGACTTGTTGTTTTCGGGATGAGGCATGAGCCCGGACACACCGGTTTCGTGAGAAAAGAGAAAAAAATGCTTGGAAAGATAAGCAATGGATTTAAAGACTGGTTCAAGAATGTAATGTGAAGGGGGGCGGGATATGACATTTAAACTGGCGGAGAGTGATTCAAAGGCCATCATCAAGGTTGTCGGTATCGGCGGCGGCGGCGGCAACGCGGTCAACACCATGGTGGATGCCAAGATCCAGGGGGTTGAATTTATTTCTGCCAACACGGATGTGCAGGCTCTGGAGAATTCCAACGCTGATATACGTATGCAGCTTGGACCGAGCGTGACCAAGGGGCTGGGGGCAGGCGCTAATCCGGAACTGGGCCGGGAATCTGCCGAGGAGAGCGTTGACGAAATCAGAAAGGTGCTGAAAGGTAGTGACATGATCTTTGTTACCGCCGGCCTCGGCGGGGGGACCGGCACCGGAGCAGCGCCCGTGGTGGCAAGGATAAGCAAGGAATTAGGCGCCCTCACAGTTGGCGTGGTCACGAAACCGTTTGTCTTTGAGGGCAAAAACCGGATGAAGAATGCTGAAAGGGGCTGGGAGATGCTCAAGGATCATGTGGATACCATCATCACGATTCCCAATGATCGTCTTATTGCAATATCCCAGAAGGGCACCAAATTTATAGATGGTATGAAAATGGCGGACGATGTGCTGGTGCAGGCGGTAAAAGGGATAACGGATCTTATAAATTTAAGCGGCTACATTAACCCTGACTTTGCCGATGTTAAGGCTATCATGAATGAGATGGGACCGGCCCTGATGGGCGCCGGACAGGGTGTTGGCGAAAACAGAGCTGCTGAGGCGGTCAACATGGCTGTCGCCTCCCCGCTTCTCCAGGATATAAGTATTGACGGAGCCAGGGGTGTGCTTGTCAATGTCTCGGCCCGTGAAGATACTCTCACAATGGCTGAAGTCACGGAGGCAACCACCAAAATCTACGAAGAAGTCCACGACGAGGCCAACATCATCCTTGGCGTAATTTTTGACGAATCACTGGGAGATGCGCTGAGGGTGACTGTGATTGCCACCGGCATCAAATGCGAGGAAGAGGTTGAGGCCCTGCCTCCTAACGTACAGCCCCTGATACCAAAAAAAGAAACAGAAGAAGGACCTGTGACAATCAAGGAAAAAACCTCTTCCGAATGTTTTGTCGGGCGTAGATCCGTGCAAATCATCA
This sequence comes from Thermodesulfobacteriota bacterium, assembly GCA_034660535.1. Taxonomy (GTDB): domain Bacteria; phylum Desulfobacterota; class Desulfobulbia; order Desulfobulbales; family DAOVYS01; genus DAOVYS01. The sequence goes on from JAYEJK010000100.1 coordinate 15,751, forward strand.
AATCGCCCAAGCCGTTTCCGCAGTCCATCTTTGATGAGGAGGAGCTGCAACGCCCAACTTTTTTAAGAAGAAATGAAAGCTGAATTTCGGAATGATGAATGCTGAATGCTGAATGATGAATGATGAACAATTGCTACATCTTGCCCTGAGCTTTTGAAAAATTATTCTAAAATTTTAATAATAATTCGGTTAGTTACCGCATAGGCGGAAATTCATTAATTGAATTCATCATTCATCATTCATCATTCATCATTTAATAAGCATTACTCCGCCAACCAGGAGCTTCTCTCACGCGAGACAGGCGGGCAGAGAAAAAAATGGAAAGGCCGGTTGCCGGTTGCCATTCTCTTTCCAAACAAGTACCGGGTCGGCATGTCCAATCTGGGATTCCAGCTTGTCTTTGACCTGGTAAACAGCGATCCGGACATTGTCTGTGAACGCTTTTTTCTACCTTCCCGCTCCTGTCGTCCACTTTCAATCGAGTCTGACCGCCCTTTAAGGGATTTCCCTGTTA
>JAYEJK010000101.1:0-4414 GCA_034660535.1 Thermodesulfobacteriota bacterium
CAATTGCCCATATTCCACCTGTTCCAGCAACCGGATTCTCTGCCTTTAATGCTGGAAAAACAACAAATTCCACCTCAATTAAGTCTTGCTCTATCCATCAAGTCCGCATATATTCCTTAAACACAAGCATAAATCAGGTATAAAAATCCAAGCAGGAGGACTCGCGAAGGCGGTTCAGTTCAACTGGAGTTTTGGCGTCGGCTTCGCGCCGCAAAAACTCTTAATTCGTTCGGCTGAAGCATAAATGAGGAGCTAAAATGTCATTGGAAGAACAAATACCTGATATTCAAAACAAGCTAAGGAATAATGAATATCCAAATGAGCAATCGATCTCACAAGGCATTGTCCTGCGGCTCTTATCGGTAATGCAATGGCCGGTTTATGACACTCAATTAGTGATCCCAGAATACAGTATTCATGGGAAAAGGGTTGATTTTGCTCTTTGCATTCAAAAGAATAAACCTGTCATTTTTATTGAAGTGAAACAGCCTGGCAATACTCTTGGAGCAGATAAACAATTATTTGAATACGCATTTCACAAAGGAGTTCCTTTTGCCATAGTAACAGATGGCAAAGAATGGCATTTTTACTTACCCGCAGAAGTCGGAAGCTACGATGAACGAAGAGTTTATAAGTTAGACTTGATAGAACGAGACACACATGAATCGGCATATCGTTTAGAACGATACTTGTCTTTTAATGAAGTGGCACAAGGGAACGCATTAGAAAATGCCCGGAAAGATTACAAGAATGTTTCTAAAGAAAGGCAGGCAAAAGCAAATATCCCTATTGCTTGGGAAAAGCTGATAGAAGAAATGGATGAGATGTTGACGGAAGTAATATCTGAAAAGGTTGAAAGTATATGTGGGTTTAAGCCCACACAAAAACAAATTATCACCTATCTAAGTTCATTAAAATTCGGTGTCGTAAGTCACCATCCGACATCCTCGAAAGGGAAGGCGCGTTTTCCTATCTCACCACAAAGGCCTTCTGATAGCCCCTCAAAAACATCCAGCAGGGCTAAAATAAAAATAACGTTTCCTGATGGGATTGAAATATGCCTGCCGAAGGTAGCAGATACAATGGTCGAAGCAATCCGAAAAATTGGCTTTGAAAAAGTGAAAGCTCTAAATATTCAGATGTATGGGTCCCCAATAGTATCAAACCAGAGATACAATCAGGACAAATATAACTGGTCCGATGCTGGCTCTGGAGTCTTTGTATTTACTCATTCAAATACAGACAAAAAGTTAAGCCAGTTAAATGAAATAAATGATGGTTTGGGTTTGGGATTAAAAATTGAAAAGGTGCAAATGGCATAACCTGTCAGTTCAGGTGACAGCTAGGGCCGAGCCGCTTTGGCAGGATGTTGAAAAATTGTAAATTGATCGTTTTTATTGAAAAATATGGAAGCCCTGGCTGCCCCTGACTTCGGCGTTAGCACAAACATACCATCTCATGGAATGGTAAAGGTATTAAGGGAAGTAAACGTCGGCAGTTGGGTCTACTTCTATCAACTGAATGTTGGAGATCAGATCGAAACTAAGAAGATGGTTTTAATCCGTAAATAGGAGGCTGAAATGTCAACCACATTAACGTTAGAAATTCCCGATCAAATTTATCGACCTTTACTAAAAAAGGCTGATAAATGTGGAAAAACTCTCGACCAGATATTGATTGAATGGATGGGAGATGTAGTAAAGGATGAGCTGGATGATCCTTTATTAAAATTGGCAGGGGCTTTTTCTTCTGATATCAAAGATATTAGCTCAAATCATGACTTTTATATCGGACAAGAATTGAGGAATGCCCATGAATGAGGTTTTCGCTGATACTTCCGGTTGGGCCAATTATTTTGTCCGAACTGAGCCGTTTCATCAAGATGCCAAAGAGTTGATGCAGCAATGGTATAAAGATCAAACCCGTGTCATCACATCAAATTATATCCTTTCGGAGCTTGTCGCTTTGTTCATAAGTCCGCTCAGAATACCACGTCCGAAGCAAATCCAAGCGATTGAGACAATCAAGGCTGTTGATTGGATCGAAATCGTCCATATTGACAAGAAGTTAGATGATAAAATTTGGCAATTTCTAAAGGAACGAGATGATAAAATGTGGAGTTTGGTCGACTGCTCAAGCTTTGTTGTCATGAAAGAGCGCCAACTCAGTCATGGATTCACGATGGATCATCATTTTGAGCAAGCTGGATTTGTACGATTATTGAAGTAGGAATAATGCTAACCAATAAGGATTAATGTGATCTCGAAGAGTCGCGATTAATCCATTCTTCAAGTAGCCCGAAGGTATTAGAAACCGGGAACCCTATAGGGTATTGCTTTGAAGGATTCTTTTTAAGGAAGAGGAAATTGAAGGGCAAACAGTCAAACTAGCGGCCGGAAGTGGCTTGATCGCATGAGATATGAGCAAAATATTCGTAAATATTCGGCAGCACTCCATCTGCACACGATCAGGCTGGTTCACATAGCCAACTATAGTTCTCCAGCCTGATCGCGTGCATATGAAGCACTGCCAACCATTTACATTCCTTGGTTTTTTAAAGTTTTCCATACGTACCCGAATATTTACGTCCAAGAGGCTGCAAAGCATATTGTTGAGTTAACTTCTTCAAGGTAGTAACCACTATGTTTAGAAAATTATGCCATAGGGTTTTACCAACATACATTCGTTTTGTTTCAAGTGTATAACTTTCTAGTGCACCTGAGCGGCTATGGCGAGCGGTTGGCGAGAACACATTCTAACTTGAACTATCTTGTGTTAATAACCTATTCTATTTTTTCCCGCCGCCAGGTGACCGAATCGTTATGCCTTGAAGAAAAATATACTTAAATGGAGATGAGTATTGGTTGAATTTGTTGAATTTGTCGAGAAAGTGCATGTGTTAATAAATGATGGCGATGTTCTGATATCTGAACATGGATACGATGAGTTGGCCGAAGACGGACTAACAGCGAGAGAGATACTCGGTGGCATTTCAGAGGCTTTGGTGGTTGAGGAATATCCTAAATATCCAAAGGGACCATGTGTTTTATTATTACAAAAGGATATAACCGGAGCTCCGATTCATGTTGTGTGGGGTATACCAAAAGGACATGATAAACCAGTAGTTTTGGTTACTGCCTATCGTCCTGATCCTGGACGATGGGATCATTCATTTACTAGGAGGCTTAAAAGATGAAACAGAGAAAGAAATTAAAATATTTACATGAGGGCCAATACGTGGCTGAGGTAGAGGTCGTCCTTAAGGAAAACGACACTGGATGGTCACCTTATCTCAGTGTTGAAGATGCCTATAAATTGGATGATGCAAGGGAAGCTCTTCGTCAATGTGATTTGGAATCGGCTGCGAAATATGGACGAATTTATGAACTCCGTCCAGTAGCTAATCAATAATGGCATAACCAATAAGGATTAATGCGATCTCGAAGAGTCGCGATTAATCCATTGTTCAAGTAGCCCGAAGGTATTAGAAACCGGGAACCCTATAGGGTATTGCTTTGAAGGATTCTTTTTAAGGAAGAGGAAATTGAAGGGCAAACAGTCAAACTAGCGGCCGGAAGTGGCTTGATCGCATGAGATATGAGCAAAATATTCGCTGATATTGTGTAAATATTAGGTAGCGCTCGAAGTTTATTTTGGGGTCGGAAATATTTTGGCAAATATTTTGGAAATATTTTGTATTTTGGGGTCGGACCACGTATTTTGATTTTTTGATTTTGGTTTGATTTTGGGGTCACGTTTGATTTTGGACGTTTGATTTTGGGGGGATGATTTTGGGGTCGGACCACGATAACCAATTGATATAATAGTAGAATGCCGAATTGCATATTTCGTAACTAGTTGATATCACTAGGCCAAATAGTCCATTTTAGGGGTAAAAACGTAAATATAGGTTACAAAACACATTATGGCCAGGGCAAAAAGACATTATATTCCTGAACAAATATGGCACTTAACTCACAGATGCCATAAACGAGAGTTTTTGCTAAAACTGGCAAAGGATAAACAAAGATGGCTTCAATGGCTTTTAGAGGCAAAAGAGCGATACGGATTAGTAATATTAAATTTTACTGTGACATCAAATCATACACATTTACTTGTGTTTGATGAAAAAGGAAGAGATGTAATCCCATCATCAATCAAGCTGGTTGCTGGTCGTACAGGTCAGGAATACAATTTAAGAAAGAAGAGAAAAGGAGCTTTTTGGGAAGACCGATACCATGCAACGGCTATAGAGTCAGAAGAGCATCTGTTCAAATGCCTGACATATATAGATTTGAATATGGTTCGCAACGGTGTGGTTTCTCACCCTTCGGAGTGGTCTTTCTGCGGGTATAATGAAATCCAAAAACCTCGTAAAAAGAATGTCCTTATTGCATATCAAAGACTAGCGGAA
>JAYEJK010000102.1:0-4375 GCA_034660535.1 Thermodesulfobacteriota bacterium
AAAGTTCGGCCGTGGTGCCCGTTCTGCGGCCAGGAAATAGGACGGCCGCGTGAACCAAAGCAGCGTGACATAGGAGAATTTACAGTAGGAGATTGTCAGTGCGGGGCAGTATATACCTGTGACCCCACAGGATTTCGTGTAGGGGCGGCAATGGTTGACTGCATAGTTTACGCATGCAAAGACTGGGACATGGCCTGGGAACTCCTTCCGGAAGAAGACTATCTCGTGGGGCGCATTGAAAAATACGATGAGCAGACCCATCAGGTGATTGAGGAAGGAGTACTGAATGGCCGTATTGTAAAAGGCGTCCTTTTTTTTGTCAGGTTGCATAAGGACGTGGCCGAGATTGCCGAACGAAAAGAAAAAAGAGAAAAAGACAAGGCGGAACTTGATCCATCCGAATCACACCACATTCCCGAGATTGAACCGGAGCGTGATCCTAATCGCACCAAAAAACGTGCAAAAAAAAGTGAAACAAAAAAGATGGTCAAGGCGTGGGACATTGACGGCCTTGTTGATATGGCCTTTGATGATGCAAAAACCATCAGGTTCATGCAGCGGCTCCTTTACACGCCGGATGAAAATTTCAAGTGGCAGACCGCATTTATCCTTGGCAAGGTATGTGCGAGACTTGCCACCAGAAAGCCCGGAAAAGTAAGCGATCTCCTGCAGAGGCTGTTCCTGGCCTGTTCAGACTCGGCCGCCGCACACTGGGGACTTGTCGAGGCAATCGGAAGTATTATAAAAGAACGGACAGACATCTTCGGCGCGTTCACCCGCCATCTCTTAAGACATATCGGTGATGATTCCACAAGAATGCATGTGCTGTGGGCCCTTGGCTCCATAGCCGAAGTGAGGCCTGACCTGATCCGGGCCACACCTTTTTTTCATTATTTTTCCTATCTTGACCATCCGGACCCGGAAACCCGGGGGCAGGCCCTGCGCTTGCTGGGAAGGACAAAGGCGACAGAGGTGCGCACCCGTATTGAGGAGCTTCTTTCCGACCATGCTGAAATAACCATTTACGAGGAAGGAAGGCCCGTCAATACCACTATCTCAGAACTGGCTGAAAATGCGCTTACACTCATTGATGAGTAAGGAACAGAGAGAAAATAAATTGAGCAAAATTACGCTCAGCTTTAGGTTGGATTTGGTCGGATCGATTGAACAAAACCGCAGGCGTAGCAGGGGCTACGTTGAGGATTTTGTGATTGAGAGCCGACCGAAGCCGGCCTGAAGATGAGATGGAATTTTGTTTAATTTATTTACGACCTGTTCCTAAGGAGTTACATGTAATATGGCTGAAATACAAGAATGTTCATCCATTGCGGCAAATGAGGCAAAGGTTGAAGAACCAAAGGATCCTGCAACCATAGACTACGAAAAAGGAAAAGAGTACCTGGGCATAGGTGACCTTGGCATGGCGGCAAATGCGTTTCACAATGCATTTATGGAATATGAACAGAACAACAACCAGGAAGGCCTGGCAAACTGCAACGACCGCATGGGCGACGTATGCATGGCCAAAAATGAGTATGAAATGGCCATAAGCCAGTATAAAAAGTCCTTTGAGATCATTAAAAAACTTGAGGATATTGACAGCGAAATATCCTTAAGAAAAAAATTGGCGCAATGCAATAGAGAACTGGGTCAATTTGACAAGGCAATTCGGATATATCTGATCCTGTTCGACCTGTACAGCGGTATGAGAAATGTAAAAGCCACGGTTGAGACCATTATAGCCCTGGCAGAGGTTTACGAAGCAAACAACGACCCTGGCAAAGCTGCGGATGCATACAGAAGCGTGGCAGCCCTCCACGCAAACTTCGGCCACAAAAATTATGCTAAGAAATTTTTGGACAAGGCTGAAGCGATTGAGGCAAAGGGGTAGGTTTTGGAGGTAGAAGGTAGAAGGTAGAAGGGGTGATGAGTTTTTTCCTTCAACCTTAAGTCTAAAAGCCTTCAGCGCGGCTGGTTAGAGTGTGGAGTTGCAAGAGCCTTGTCATTGGGGTTCAACAAAAAAACTCTGCATAGTCTTTATAAATTCTTCTCCACGCCATGCGGCGGATGGTCTGGTTGCTTCGGATACCAGGATGTCTTGACTTAAAAAAGGCAGGAAATCAGAGACTTGTGGGATAATTACTCTGACTGTTGGAAAATTTAATACCGGATGGGTGTGGTTAAGTATTATGCAATCAGTATTAAAAAGTTTACATCTTCTCTTGATTTCCTCGATCTCGCCAAGAATATCTTTGATTTTACCGCTCTTGTAACGGCTGACTTCTCCCTGCTCAAGAAATGAGATATCCTTTGGGGAAATGCCGCATTTCATTAACATATAAAAATTGTTGACCTGAGACCTATGAACAACAGGGCTGTCTAATTGCGGTCGTGGAGTCAAGAGAGTTTCCCTGCCCTGCATGCCTTCCGTAAAACACCTTGCAAGACCCTCGTCCGGATCAAAAGACGCGCCGAGAATCAATATCCTGTGCTCCAGTCGATCCGAAGCAAGATTATGGTTGACAAACAGGACCCCGATACAGGGCAATAATCCGTCAAAAGAAAGGTCTTTGAGTATTACTTCAACATTATTTTTATTGTAAAATTTGATCATTTCCCTTATTGCACGGTTTTCTACTGAATCCGGGTCAATTGAGGGGACTGTTTTTTCCGGCTTGATTGTCTGTATCTGGGAATAACGTTCAAATATTTCACATGACGCCTGAATCATCGCCTCTTCAATGATATTCCCTGCCGCCATCCCGTTTGAAGCATGAATATATGTAACAAAATTGACTGGAACTTTGACCGTTTTTTCACGGGTTATTGAAAAACCGTCAACCCAATGGCTTGCCATCTTGCTGTTCTTTATATGACGAATATCCTCATTTTTCAAATGAGTTTCGTTTGCCAGAAGGTCTTCAATTTTCAGAGGATTTTCCAATTCATCCTGATGGGCGCGCACATATCCTTCCATCCATTCGCAATTAAGAAATCTATTGGTTTCCTCATTATAAAGGGCCGGGATATTAAACCTCACCCGTTCTTCAAAAACCGGATAAAACAGCCCTGAGCTGAAACGTTCAGCCAGTTCCGCGTAAGCGCTTGCCTCGGCAAGCTCGGGTGTAACGCCTTTTCCATTACAGACTATTTTTATTGAATCAATCCATACCTGCCCCCAATAGATATTGTTCGAAACCTGGAAAGCAGAGTATTCAACATCCAGATTCAATCTTTTAAATCCGTCTTTTATTCGACTGATTGTATTGTACGGGACGTCACATTTGCCATATTTATTTCTGGTACAATTTTTAAATTTCATATTATTAAGGTTCAGGGGTTGCAGGTTAATTGGTTTGATTGGTTAACAAACTCAACCAATAGTACCGCAAACTGACTAAGGGTCTGGAAAGAAATAACTTGGGTAATTCCGATCCGAAATGTGTTGCAGATTTAGTCGGTTTGATATTCACGAAACCGCAAGCGTAGCAGGGCTACGGTGAGGATTTCGGGGATGTCAAACCGGCTAAAGGTGTGATACAGTTCGGAAACGGAAAATCCAAGTTATTTCTTTCCAGACCCTAAGATCAGAACTGTAAATTATTTTTACCGTATATTAAGGATGCCATATTTGATTAAACTCTGGTTCAGAGCATCCAACCGTAGATAACTGTTAATACCAAGGTGTAGACTATAAGAACATAAAACCATTTTCCGGCAAATTTAGGCGTTCGTACAGGGGCTAAATTAAGCGCCGGTAATACTATTAATAGTGCATAAAGGATTATTGAAAAAACCGTGTGATTAATAAAGCCTTCAAACAAAAACACAAAAGCAAGAATAAGAACATTGTTGTCTAATGCCAGCCCCATGTAGGTTTTATCATCAATAAGGCCGAAAATATTGAAATAACTCAATCGTATAGCGCTGGTGGCGACAATAAGAAATGCTCCCGGCAGGAACCATGGACTGAAATTACCATAGCTTAAGAGAAAAACAGCAGGGAATACTCCAAAACTTACAATATCTATCAGTGAATCAAGCTGGCCTCCAAAGGCCCGGTGGTGATCTGTTCGTCCGGAAATTTTTCGAGCAATGATTCCATCAGCCCAGTCAAATAAAACAGCCCATAGAACTCCAATTATCGCAACAGAAAAATTGCCCAAAATAGCGTAGTAAATACCAAGCACCGCACATAACAGCCCTGCAAGCGAACAGATATTGGGAAGATCCCCGGCAAAAGAAAGCATTGTAGGCTGATCCGGCTGTTGAGGTTCGGAATTCGTCATTATTTTATCAATTTTATTAATAAGTTAGAGGTTTCCAGTCTGCAATAATAATTCGAAGCTTTTAGCTGTTTAGCTCAACAGCTCAA
>JAYEJK010000103.1:0-4358 GCA_034660535.1 Thermodesulfobacteriota bacterium
TTGTGAGGTTACAAAACCGCAGGACTAGCAGCGCTAATTTGAGGATTTTGTAACCTCACAATCGGCCCAAAACGGCCTGAAGATGAGATGGAAGATGTACAAGTTATTTTTACTTGAGCCCTAAGGGTCTGGAAAGAAATAACTTGGGTAATTCCGATCCGAAATGTGTTGCAGATTTAGTCGGTTTGATATTCACGAAACCGCAAGCGTAGCAGGGCTACGGTGAGGATTTCGGGGATGTCAAACCGGCTAAAGGTGTGATACAGTTCGGAAACGGAAAATCCAAGTTATTTCTTTCCAGACCCTAAGGGCTCGTTTTAAAATAACTCCACAGCTACAGCATCTGTGAACGCATACAGGGCAATGGGTTTGCGATCCGACAGGGCGTTGCTACCCCGTGATCGGTTACCCTCGCGCCTTGCCATATGGGCGCCTCGACACCTGAAAATGTAAATTTATTTTTGAGCGAACCCTAATTTGAAAATTCGGGATTTTTTTCAGACAGCGGCCGGACGCCTAAAGGCAGCGGATATTCCGGATTCTGAAATAGAAATCAGCATCCTGCTGGAACATGTTCTCAAGATGGACAGGGTTCGTCTTATGCTTGAGGGCGATCGTGAAATTCCCAAAGAATCATTTGATAATTTTGAGCAACTCCTGTCACGCCGACTTCTTCGTGAGCCCCTTGCCTATATAATCGGAGAGAAAGAATTCTGGTCTCTTTCGTTTAAAGTCACACCGGATGTCCTGATTCCCCGTCCTGAGACGGAATTTCTAATCGAAACAGTAAAGCGTGTTCTGAAAGGGGTGGGCGAAGAACCGGTTGAAATGATTTTGGACCTCGGCACTGGAAGCGGTGTGATTGCAACCGTGCTGGCCCTGGAATTTCCGGATTCCGCTGTCTACGGGATAGACCGTTCAAAAAATGCAATAAAAATAGCCTGCTTAAACGCGAAAATTCACGGAGTGCTCGGCAGGACACGGTTTGTTGTCTCTGATTGGTTTGAGGCGGTTCGCCCGGCGCCGATTTTTGACCTCATTGTATCAAATCCTCCATATGTGGCAGCAGATACGATGGAGGATCTGCAGCCTGAAGTGGGACTTTTTGAGCCGGGATTGGCGCTTGACGGCGGTGAAATGGGGGTTGAGGTTATAGAAGTCATAAGTAGTCGGATAGAAAGGGTTCTTAAGCCCGGCGGCTGGTTTTTTATGGAGATAGGGATAGGTCAGGATAAATATTGTATGGACCGGTTTTCGTCGTTTAAATACTATGATTGTATAAAGGTTCACAACGATTACGCGGGAATTCCAAGAATTTTTCATGCAAGAAAGCGGAATGAATCATGGATAAAATAGTTATTGAAGGCGGCAGACCCCTGTCCGGGACGGTCAGGATAAGCGGGGCCAAAAATGCTGCCCTGCCTCTTATTGCAGCCACTTTGTTAACCCCTGGACCGCACATTCTGCATAATGTGCCTGACCTGAGAGATACCCGGACCATTTTGTTACTCCTTGGGACCTTGGGGGTGAAATGGGAGAGAGACGGCAGTACGGTCCGGATCGATTCAACTCATCTGTCGGAGTTCGAGGCATCCTATGATCTGGTCAAGACTATGCGGGCTTCGGTTCTGGTGCTTGGACCTCTGCTGGCCCGTCTCGGCCGAGCCAAGGTGTCCCTGCCCGGCGGTTGTGCCATTGGCGCCAGGCCCATCAATTTGCATCTTCACGGACTGAAAAAGCTGGGAGCAATTATTGAACTTGAAAAGGGATATGTTGATGCGGTAATCGATGGTCCGATGCAGGGAAATATTATCGTATTTGACAAACAGTCGGTAACGGCCACTGAGAATATCCTGATGGCATCCGTGGTTGCAGATGGGACAACTATAATTAAAAATGCGGCCCGGGAACCTGAAATCGGCAATCTGATCGATATGCTGACAATGATGGGATCGCGAATTAATGGACGAGACACCAGCCAATTGGAAATCAAGGGTGTGACTGAACTCAAACCTGCGGAGATTTCAATTATACCGGATCGTATCGAGGCGGGTACTTATATGTTGACAGTCTGCGCAGCCGGTGGAGATGCTGTAATAACAGATTGTATTCCCGAGCATCTTTCTTCCTTGATTGATAAACTCCGGACTGTTGGTGTGATCGTAGAGGAGGGCAGCGACTCAATTCGAGTGATCCGTAAGGGTCCTATTGATGCGGTTGATGTAACCACCGCGACCTATCCCGGATTTCCGACTGATCTGCAGGCCCAGATAATGGCGCTGATGTCATTGAGTAACGGAGCAAGCGTGATAGACGAAACTATTTTTGAAAATCGATTCATGCATGTGGCTGAACTGCGTCGAATGGGAGCGGATATAACCATCAAAGGCCGGACCGCCACAGTAAAGGGGACGAGGAGTTTGAGCGGGGCACAGGTCATGGCCACGGATCTGCGGGCCAGCGCATCCCTCGTAACGGCAGGTGTTGCTGCCAAGGGGATTACGGAGATCTCAAGAGTGTATCATCTGGACAGGGGATATGAAGACCTTGAGGGTAAACTGTCCGGGCTTGGCGCGGTTATTCGAAGGGAAAAAGAATAAAAAACATTTCCTTACAAATCTTTGGCCCCGGGTGCTGGGGGAAGCGGCAGCCTGATCACGAAATTCGTGCCTTCACCTTCTTTGCTTACAACCCGGATGTCACCTCCGTGACTATCCACTATCTGTCGGACTATGGCAAGACCCAGTCCGGTTCCGTTTTCCCTGGTTGTAAAGAATGGGTCAAAGATTTTGTTTTTAATTTTGTCAGGAATGCCGGCGCCTGTATCTCTTATTTCGATCCATGTTTTTTCCGCTTTGTTTTCAGCTGAAAATTCACCTGACTTGATGAATATTTCTTCATTTCCCGACTGGTTCCTTTCAAAGGAATGAGAGGCGTTGTTGATGAGATTGAGCAGTACCTGTTTAATCTGACGCTGGTCAGCCCAGCAATCGAGATTCTCCGGTATGTCTGTTTTAACATGGATAGCGTTATTCCAGCTCGGCGCCTGTTTGAGCATGAGTAAAGTCTCATCCACCAGTCCGTTCATGGAGAACCATTTTTTTTCCGGTGTTACGGGCTTGGAGAACTGTAGAAAATGGCTGATTGTTTTTGTCAGTCTGTCGCATTCACGTACTATTATATTTATAAGTCTCTGATTTGGGGTGCCTGCCTCGAATTCCGAGGAAAGCACCTGTGTAGCGCCCGATATGGCGGCAATCGGATTACGGAATTCATGGGCAACGCCTGCGGCCATTTCACCAATTGCCGCCATTTTTTCCGCCTGTTTGACCTGATCTTCCATTTTTTTTATTTTGCTGAGATCCTGCATAGTGAAGATGCGCCAATCTTCGTCTTCTTCACTCTCACGAGGCATGTTAAGCTTTGCCCACGAATAACCCACCTGTATTTTTTCACCGTCTTTTCGAGTAAGATTCACTACTGGACGAATCAAATCACTATTTTCAGATTCCAGCTCAGGAAAGTGGTTTCCGATCATGTTGCCGATTACGTCTGAAGCTGCAAATCCTGTAATTTCCCCTGCCGCCCGATTAAGTGACGTGACTCTCCCGGATGAATCCACAGTGATTATCCCGGTAGTAATGTCGTCAAATATCTGTTTGTACAGAAGAACAAGCCGGCCGTAATTCAGGGATGTCTGGGAGAGAGCCGCCTCTGTTTTACGTAATCGTTCAGACAGCAGTGTGCTTAAAATCGCAACCAGGAAGAAGGAGAAGCCCGGGATGGCGAATTGGTGCATGACGGCTTGGGGATTAGTGAGAGGTGTGCTCCAGAGAACCGGAAAATAGTTTGGGAAGCGGCCCATGTATTCAAGTGCGATGATGGAGCCGTAGCTAAATGTGCACACGGACGCAATAAAGAGTCCACCTCTTCGGAAAAGCATCAATGCGCCTGTGATTATGGGAAAGAAGTAGATAATAATGAAAATGGATTGACTGCCGCCTGTAGAATAAATGAGACATGATGTCAGCAGTGCGTCAATAATTATCTGGATATATGCGAATCTTATAAATCGTCGTCTGACATATCTTAAAAGAATTGCCGAGATAATAGTGAAAAGATATACGCCTGTTACGAAATAGGCCACATAAGCGAGTGGCGGGAACGTCTGGCCGGCGCTTTTTTCGTGAAGAAGAATAGTAATGCCCAGAAGGACGGATAGAACAACAATTCTTAAGGAGAGCTGCCACTGAATCTGGCGCTTAAGAGGAGGAGCGGCGGTTTTGGAGTCCTGTTGTTGAGGGGTGTGTCCCATGTTAAAATGAATTATGAATGATGAATGATGAATGATGAATTAT
>JAYEJK010000104.1:0-4357 GCA_034660535.1 Thermodesulfobacteriota bacterium
GCCGATTGTGAGGTTACAAAATCCTCAAATCAGCGCTGCTAGTCCTGCGGTTTTGTAACCTCACAATCGGCCCAATCCGACCTAAATCTGAGCGCAATATTGTCCAACTTATTTTTACTTGAGCCCTTACATAACAGTTGCCGATTTTCGGCAGACCCTTAGTTTTGCGCTTCTGGCTCTGGGGTTTTGTCTCCGTTCCTCTTCCCCGGCCTCCACTGGTTTTGAAGTTAGTACATCCAGGACCGGGTTCTGCCTGAAAAAACGTTTAACCAGCCGATCTTCAAGGGAATGAAACGATATAACAGAGATCCTGGCCCGAGGATTCAAGAGAGCCACACTATCTTCAAGTATTGTTGCCAGGTTGTCCAATTCACCGTTGACCGCTATACGCAACCCTTGAAAGACCTTGGTTGCCACGTGAATTTTTTTTGGATGAAAACGTTTTGGAATCGCTCCAGCTACGATGCTTACCAACTGGTCCGTGGTCAGGATTTTATTATTCTTGCGTTCAGCCGCAATGGAGGCTGCGATCGGCCTGGCCTGGCGTTCCCCGCCGAAAAGATAGAAGATGTCCGCCAGTTCTTCCTGCGTGGCCGTGTTAACGATATCCGCGGCTGTTTCTATTTTCCGGTCATCCATTCGCATGTCAAGGCGCTCGCTTCCTTTAAAGCTGAACCCGCGGCCGCTGAGATCAAGCTGAAATGATGAAAGGCCAAGATCCAAGAGCAGTCCGTCAATTCTTTGTATGCCGAGTTCAGCCAGGGTTTCTTTAAGGGATGAGTAGTTCTTTCTGATAAAAGTGACCCTGTTTCCAAATTGTTTCAATCTCTCCCGGGCTATTGCCAAGGCATCCGCATCCCACTCAAAACCGATTACCTTGCCGCTCGGCTTACTGATCTCCAGAATCCTGGATGTATGTCCTCCCATACCCAGGCAGCCGTCTACATATGTGCCGCCATCCGCCGGTTGCAGGTGATTTACCGCCTCCTCCAGCAGCACCGACTGATGGATAGGTTCCATTTAGCGCCTAAATGTGAAGTTATTTCTTAAAAAAAATGTTATAGTCCCCATTCAATAATAGCCATGTCAAAACTTTCAAATTCATCCCTAGTGGGTTTTTGTTTTTCTTCCCAGGTGCTTTTGTTCCAGATCTCGAAATACCTCAGGACCCCACTTAAAACCACATCCTTTTTGATGTCGAATATAGCCCTTAGTTTCGGTGAGAGCAGGATGCGGCCCTGCTTGTCGATGGGACAGGGAGTTACCACGCGAATCATATGTTCCATCATTTTTTTTTGCTCGGGTTTTTCCTTTATCTTTTCTGAAAGTGTGACCTCAAATTTTTTCCATACCGGTTTAGGATACACCCTCAGGCAGTCTTCCCATGGCAGAACCATCAAGACGTCATCAAAATGACGGCGCACAACCTCAAGAAACCTGGTTGGAACATTCAACCGGCCTTTTCCGTCAAGCGAGTGATCCGAATGACTTCGAAAATGATTCACATGACCTCCGACAGCCACATTATCCATCAGGTCCCCCAAATTGTACCCCTTTTACTCCACTTTTTACCACACCACATTTTTTGTACTGCATCTTTTCGCTGAAAGCAACAAAAAATAAATATATATATCATCTAACTGTTATTATTGAATATAATCCTTAAAATGCAAGATGTGGTAGATCGAAAAATATAAAAGATACCATATATAGTGGTGGGGAAAGGTGGAGCAAAAATATTTTCAAGAAAAATGAAGCGATCCCTTTTAATTATTATTTTTAGTGAAAAAAAATATCATCCATTCCGGATCAAAGGGGAAAATTTGGGGTTGGTTTTAACTTCGGCCATTATAACGGTGGGCATAGCCCACCCTACAAGAGAACTAAGAATAACATGGTGGAAATATGTATTTTTTGTAGGGTGGGCTGTGCCCACCTTTGCCCAATGAAAGACTTGTGGCCGAAATTAAAACCAACCCCGAAAATTTAACTTGACAGTCAGGTGAGAATTGAGAAGGGAAATGTGAGGTGTAAAAGGTGAAAGGGAAAACCGGTACATCTAAGAAGAAACTGCCGTGGACTCATGTCCATCTGATCGTTTATCTTATGATAATAAGCGGATTACTAACGATCTTTATCGGCGCTATCCTCTTTCTCTTTATTTCGCTCGATATACCGGGCATAAGCTCTCTTGAGAGTTATCGTCCCCCGGTCACATCCCTGATCCTGGATGATCACGGGAACGTGATTGACCGTATATTCAAGCATAACCGTTACGTTGTCCCACTTTCCCTGATGCCTGATCTGCTGCCGAATGCCTTTGTCGCGGCAGAAGACGCCCGGTTCTTCCAGCACCGCGGGGTTGACGCATGGTCTATACTGCGGGCACTAATTCACAATATCCAATCAGGAAACCGGGCACAGGGAGGCAGCACGATCACACAGCAGGTGGCCCGCTCATTACTTCTCACTCCGGAAAAGACATACACAAGGAAGGTAAAAGAGGCCATTCTAGCCTACCGGATCGACCATGCACTGAATAAAGACGAGATACTCCACATCTACTTAAACCAGATTTATCTAGGCGAGGGATCATACGGTGTGGAAGCGGCTGCCCAGACCTATTTTGCCAAACACATTCAGGATCTGAACCCGGCCGAGATCTCACTTCTGGCAGGCCTCCCGCAGGCGCCAAGCCGATATTCACCATTTAAACACTATAAATCGGCAAAGAAACGTCAGGCATACGTGTTGAATCGAATGGCCGAAGACGGATACATCTCCGCGACAGCCGCAAGAAAAGCGTACAAGCACGCCCTGTTCTGGGCGCCTGTTTCAGATTCTCCCACAAATACCGGATATTTTATCCAACAGGTAAGAAATTATATCAAGCGGAAATACAATGATAAACAACTGACCACAGACGGCCTGACCATCCACACGACCATTGACCGCTCGCTTCAGAATGCGGCAACCTCATCGGTACGCAAAGGGATCGCACAACTCGTGATCAGGCGGAAGTCCGGAGCATCGCATTACACGTCCCCCCAGGCAGCGCTTATCGCACTTGAAACCAGGACAGGCAAAATACGGGCAATGGTGGGTGGAATCAGTTTCAAAAGCAGCGAGTTCAACCGGGCTGTCCAGGCAAGACGGCAGCCGGGCTCGGCCTTCAAACCCATCATTTATGCGGCCGCGCTTGCAAAGGGCCTGACCCCGGCCACTATTATCCTAGATGAACCGATTCAGTTGCAGGGCTCAGGCCCGGGGAAAATATGGGAACCCCGGAACTTCAGCAATACATTCCACGGCCCCACAACACTTCGAAACGGCCTTGTTTATTCACGAAACATCGTAACGATCAAGGTTCTTCAGAAAATAGGCATATGCGAGGCAATCAAATTGGCACGGAATCTCGGAATCCGCTCACCTCTGACCAAAAATCTCTCACTGGCCCTTGGATCATCTGAACTTTCACTCCTTGAACTGACTTCAGCATATTCTGTTTTCGCAAACCACGGAGACTACGTCACACCGGTATTTATAAAGAAGATCGTGGACCGTGACGGGAACATCCTGGAACATAAGAGGCCCGTGCCTAAATCGGTTTTGGATGAGCGCACCGCATTCCAGATTACTCATCTAATGAAACAGGTTATTAAGGAGGGGACGGGAAAAAAGGCCCGCGGTCTTGCCACGCCTTCGGCAGGCAAAACCGGTACGACTGATCAGAACATGGACGCATGGTTCATAGGTTATACGCCTGGCATTGCCACCGGTGTGTGGGTGGGATATGATCAGAAAATCATGATGGGAAGCAGGGAGACAGGCGGCCGGGCAGCCGCTCCTATCTGGCTTGATTTTATGAAAAAGGCGGAAAAATATTTTCCGGAAGAGGACTTTGAAATTCCTGACGGGATTACATTTATACCCATAAACAGCGAAACAGGAGAAATCGAAAGCGGAGAAAACGATGAGTTTCCATGGCAGGCATTTCGAGATGACAATCTGCCTCCTGAATCGGAGTAAACGTTCATCAGGCGCAAGCGATTACAGGCGCCCCATCCGGAGTCTCGCGGCTCGCTTACCTGCACGTGATCAGGGCTGCACGCTATAGTTGGGTCAATAGCCGACAGCCCTGATCACGTGCATCTGCAGCACCGGTAAACGCTTATGTTGGATTTAGTGCCTTAGTGGTAATTTTCTTGTTTTTTGTGGCAGAAAAACTCTGAAGTTATATGTGACGCCTGCGGTGCTACATGTTTTAAGGCACTTATCCAGGACCTTTTAAAATTTCCAGTTTATCTGGGTTAGTACCTTAGTGGTAATTTTCTTGTTTTTTCTGGCAGGAAATCAA
>JAYEJK010000105.1:0-4346 GCA_034660535.1 Thermodesulfobacteriota bacterium
ATTGGGCAAAGGTGGGCACAGCCCACCCTACAAAAAATACATATTTCCACCATGTTATTCTTAGTTCTCTTGTAGGGTGGGCTATGCCCACCGTTATAATGGCCGAAGTTAAAACCAACCCCAAATATCACTAGTAGTCGATGACATTTGATGTCATAGGTTCCGGGCTCCAGATTCAAAGGTTCAAGGTTTTTTTGATGGGTATAAGTACCTTCACAAAAATATTTTCTGCCGGAAACGTGCAGAAAATATTTTCTAAGGTACTAAATTTCATGTAGTAATGTTAATATATTATTATTGTTTTTGCACCGAATATAACTCAGGCCGCAGTCCCTACAAAATAATGGAGGTCCCAGTTGATCACCCAGCTCTGCCTTGCTGTTGGAATAGCAATTTTCGTATCTGCAATGTGCAGTATCTTCGAAGCCGTACTCTATTCAACTCCCTTAAGCCATATCGAGATCCTTGCCAAATCAGGAAAAAAATCAGGCCGAGTCTTAAAAAGCCTCAGGTCTGACATTCAAAAACCGATCGCCGCAATCCTGACCTTAAACACAATAGCAAATACCATGGGCGCTGCGGTGGCCGGCGCGTCTGCGGCAATGTTGCTGGGGGAAAAGCACTTGACCTTATTCTCAGCTATGTTCACCCTTTCGATTCTTCTCTTTTCCGAAATATTGCCCAAAACAGCCGGTGTGGCGTACTGCAGGGAATTGGCGCCATGGATCGCTCTTCCTGTAAAATGGCTCGTTACGATCCTGACTCCTATCATATGGGTCTGTCAGGCCGTGACCCGGCTTGTGCCGAAACATAGAGATGAAACGATTATCTCGGCCGAGGAGATACAGGCATTTGCCGCCATCAGCCGGAAATCCGGGGAGATCGACCCTGAACAGGAAAAGGTCATTAACAATATCCTGGAACTGGACAACAAGAGCGTCCGGCAGGTCATGACCCCGCGTACAGTCACATTCACCATGTGCGAACATCTCACTGTGACCGAGGCCCAGAAAATAAAACAGCATTGGGACCGCCACAGCCGCGTGCCGGTTTATGATAATGACCTGGATGATATTGTCGGTATAGTTCTGCGCAATGACGTCCTAAACAGTGTTGCCGATGGCCGGGAACATCAAAAACTGTCAGTCATGATGCATCCTGTCCATTTTGTCCCTGAATTTGCGCCGCTGCAGAGGGTCATGATGGAATTCTTCAAGTTCCGCCAGCACCTGTTCGTAGTAGTAGATGAGTACGGTGGTTTTACAGGAGTGATAAGCCTAGAAGACATTATCGAGGAAATAGTAGGGCACGAGATCATGGATGAATCCGACCAGACAAAAAACATGCGCCAACTCGCAAGGTCAAAAAGAAAAACGCTGACAAGACACCTTGCTCCTGATTCGTGAACGTCTGAACCCAGATCCTACACAAGGGCTTCCAGCGTAATTTGAACTTTGATGTGCTCTCCATTGCGCAGGAGTCCCAGGGTTACCTCGTCATTCACGCGATACCGGTCAAGTTCGTTTCGCAGATCATCATAGGATGAAATGATTTTTCCGTTCACGCTCTCAATTATATCGCCCAGGATAATCTCCCCTCCCACCTGACGGGTAGGTATGATCCCTGCTGATTCTGCGGAACTGCCCGGTTCTACGCTTATAACGAGCACACCGTTGATTCGAAACCGCCTCGCAATACCGGCATTTGCAACCGCCACACCGATGCCCGGACTGACCACGCGGCCGTGCTGAATAAGTTCCGGAACAACCCGGTTGACAACATCGACCGGAACGGCAAAACCGATCCCTGCATTTATACCGGACGGACTGTATATGGCGGTATTCACACCGATCAGCCTGCCGGCGCTGTCAAGAAGGGGGCCTCCGGAATTACCGGGATTGATCGCTGCATCTGTCTGGACCACGCCCTGAATTGTCCGGCCTGACACGGATTTAATCTCCCTGCCCAGCGCGCTTACAATGCCCGCCGTGATGGTCTGGTCAAGTCCGAACGGATTTCCGATTGCAAAGACCTTTTGTCCGACAAGAAGATTTTCCGACTCTCCGATCAAAATTGGAAACAATTTATCAGGCGGGGCGGAAATCTGAAGCACTGCAAGATCTTTGTCCTCGGCCACTCCCACCAGAACCGCTTTCCATGACGACTGGTCTGCAAGCGTTACCATGACCCGATTCGCATCTACGAGCACATGGTAATTTGTAACAATTCTCCCCTCCCGGTCCCATATGAAACCGGAACCGGTGCCCGTAGGGATCTCGTAGACATTCAGACTGAAGAAATTTCTTCGAAGTTCAGTGGTCGTGATGTATACAACTGAAGCGGATGTCGTCTGAAACAGCTCAATCGTGTTCTTCTCGTCCTCTGCCAGATCACCACGGGCGGTCACCGCCCTTGGAACGGCATTTGAATCAAACCTGCCATGATCAGGCTTGACAAACAACCACCAGAACGCGACAAGTACGGTTATTAAGATGATAAAAGGGGAAATTCCACGCTTTTGAGTAGTGGGCTGCCGGTACGAATTCATATACTCACAGTTTCAGTAGGAATTTAGCAATGAGAAAATAGCCGGTAACGCCCAGGATATCAATGGCGGTTGTGACAAATGGACCGGTTGCAATGGCTGCATCAACATCAAGCCGCCTTAAAATAAGAGGGACAAACGTCCCGACAGTGGAAGCAAGAGTCATGGCAAACAGGACGGAAAGGCCGACGACCAACCCTAAATTGACCGTTTCAGGATAGCCGAAAAACGCAAGAATGCCCAAAAACAGACCGTATACGCTGCCCAGAATAAGACCAACCCGGGCCTCTTTGAAAATAACCCTGGACAACTCCCTCATATTTATTCGACCTGTTGCCATTCCGCGCACCACAATGGTACTGGACTGTGTGGCAATGTTTCCGCCCATACCCATTACAATCGGGATAAAGGCGGCCAAGGCCATGACCTTTTTTATTTCCGCTTCAAAGTAACTGATTATAAATACGGCCATAATTCCGCCGATCCAACTTGCAAAAAGCCATGGAGCACGGGTCAGGGCATTGTCCCATGTGGATTTCAAAAGAATCTCGCGGTCTTTACCTACACCGGCCATATGGAGGAAATCCTCTGTGGCCTCTTCCCGGATAACGTCGATGATATCATCAACAGTAACGATTCCGACCAGCTTTCGGGTTGAATCCACAACAGGAACTGCAAGAAAATTATACTGCGAGACCACATGGGCCACTTCTTCCTGGTCAGTATCGGTTGATACCGCAATCACGTTTGTATTCATTATATTCCTAAGAAGACGGTACGGCGGATGCGTCAAGAGTTCCCGAAGGGACAGCACACCGGAAAGCTGCTGATCACCGTGCACGATATAGAGATAAAAGACCATCTCCATATCCTCACTACGTTCCTGGACCCTCTGAATAGCGTCACCAACGCTGAGTTCCTGGTCCAGGGCCATAAAATCAGGCGACATAAGCCGGCCCGCGGTCTCAGGATTA
Source organism: Thermodesulfobacteriota bacterium (assembly GCA_034660535.1). Lineage (GTDB taxonomy): Bacteria > Desulfobacterota > Desulfobulbia > Desulfobulbales > DAOVYS01 > DAOVYS01. The sequence goes on from JAYEJK010000105.1 coordinate 3,520, forward strand.
TGCTGCAGGAGTTCATCAACTTCTTCAAGATCCTCCTTGTGCATCAACTGACGAATGTCATTTGCCGTATCAGAAGGCAGGAGATCAAGAAGTTCAGCCGCATCATCCGATGCCATTTCCTTGATTATTCCAACCATGAACTTGGGAGTAAGATCCTCGACCACCTCGAGTGCAATGGCCTGATCGAGTTCGGCCATAAACTCGCCCACCATGTCGGTCTGGGCCACAATATTGAATACGGTTTTTCTTTCCGGAGATGTCAGATGCCTAAAAACCCAAGCGATGTCGGCAGGATGTGTTTTTTTAAGAATCTTCAGCAGGTTATCGACCGCATTACGGCGATTCAGGCGACGGATCGTATCAAGAATCACCGCGCCTTCTTTACCTAAAAGCTCTTTTTTTTCTTGGTTGCTTTTTGCCATGGCTCTTTCAAAATCCAAATGTAAGCGTTCACCAGCATTCAATGCACATCGGAAAAACATATCTATATATATCTATCATAGTGTAACGTCAACTTTAATCTCTCACCCAACCCAGATAAACTGGAATTTTTAAAGGTCCTGGATAAGTACCTTAACAGCTGCGTGTAACTATTTAAAAATATTTCACCTTTTCGATTTCTTGCCACAAAAAACAAGAAAATTATCTCTAAGGTACTAAATGGTCATTTCCCTGACAATTGTTTGGAATATTGGTTACATTTTAGTGCCTTAGTGGTAATTTTCTTGTTTTTTGTGGCAGAAAAACTCCGAAGTTATATGTGACGCCTGTGGTGCCACATGTTTTAAGGCACTTATACCCCTCAGGGGGGTACTGAAAATAGTCCA
>JAYEJK010000106.1:0-4342 GCA_034660535.1 Thermodesulfobacteriota bacterium
CGGCGATGATGTATGTCAGGGTTATATTTCATTGCGTAGGGGCGAACCTATGTGTTCGCCCATGGTTTTGTGTTCGCCCCTGGTTCGTGTTCGCCCATGGTTATGTGTTCGCCCATGGTTTTGTGTTCGCCCATGGTTTTTGGGGTGTTCGAAAAAGGGCAGACACGTAGGTCTGCCCCTACGGTTTTGATAAATAATGATTTGGGAGGTGTTATCCTGAGTTATGTTTCCACCTCCTCTGTCACCTTGATCTTGCCGGTGACCACCTCGGAGATCAGGGCGGTGCGGTACTCTTTTTGCAGTTCGATGATTTTTTTGGTTTTGGTGATTTTGGCGTTGATGCGGGCGGTTTGGGTATCTGAAGTTTTGCAACATCGGCAAACGTAACGAATCAACAGTGGATTTTGCTGATATCCTGATTACTTCCTTGTGAAAATTCAATCGCATATAATAGAAGAGGTATTTTGCTATTATTCCATTAAAATCACTGATTTTATATACTCGTTGATGGTAGTCAAACTTACCATTTATATAATGAAACACTTTTCCTACTCCAACACCATCACCAGCGGTTAAAATTGCTTCTCCATCATAGGAATATGTTGAAATTCGCTCAACTGTTTGAGAACATACATAGAATGGATATTCCCCTTCGTCTTCCCTATTTACTGTATCTTTTCCACCGGTTTTAATTTTCGATAAAAATCGTAACCGCAACACCTCCCACCCCCCAGGAATCTCTCCCAGCCAGTCAATGCCGCTGTCCTTTAGTTTGACAGCGGGATCAATACCTTTGGTGACGGCCTGATTGATAATGGCGGTTTTTTCCTCTTCATACAGTTCAAGCAGCCGTTCTTTCTGGGTAATGAGTTTGTCAATCTCCGCTGTCTTGCGGTCAAGGTAGTTGGCTATGGTGGTTTGGTCTTCAAATATAGGCGAACAAAAGGGAATTTGACTTAATGTCTCTTGAGTCATGCTTGGGACTGCTGACCCATATTTGTATAAATCAAAGTTTATAGTTAAGCAGAGATAATAGAAAAATCTCTTGTCTGTATTTTTATGAATATCAGTAAAGTATGCGGTATCAACGCTCCAAAATGGCTCTGTTACAAATTGAGGTTTATCAATTGTTCCTTTGCGACCAAGGATTACGGAAGGTTGATCATAAAGATATTTATTGGCTCGCCCAAAAATACCACCAGAACCAATAATGGGATATTCTCCGTTTACATCCCAAACGTTTTTATGGTCTCGACCATTACATATTACAGCAAATCGCTTGAAGGCTTTAACCTCCCACCCCACCGGAATCTCCCCAATCCATTCTACCCCGCTGTCCTTATATTTCTCGTAACGCTTCATCAATCCTTCTCCCTCTTTATCTCTTGTTCAAGTTGTTTGAGGGATTGCAGATCATCCGCATCGGCTTGTTGGGCTGCAAATATTTTTCTTTTCTTATCAAATAACCGGTAGATTTCCCGCACCTTCCTTTCCATCTGTTTGTGGCTGACTTTCCCTTTTCCAGACAATACAGGCTGCTCATTAAAGGACAGAATCTTGTCCACATTCTCCCGCCAGAATTTGAGAGTGATGTCTGTACGACTTTTAACCCGTAACTCCGCAGTTTCAAGAAAGATCGTGACCAGACGGTTTAAGGTGTCTATTTCATCTTCATTCAGGTAATTCTTGGCAATAAATATATCCTGTTTTCTGATCACATTACCTTTAAACGCAGTTAATGCCATATTGGGCTGGTCGGCATCGGCACGATCCAAAATCATTTCCAGGGCATAAAAAGTAACATTATATTCTTTGCCGTCAGCGGCAGTGGTAAAGTAATTCTTTACAACTGATTTTTGCTCTAACTCCTTATCATTCAAGATACTTGTGATATGTTGACCTATATTTTGTTTAGAGGTGGCAAAAAGCTCTGCCAATTGCTTTTGATTCATCCAAATCATACCATCTTGGGTATAAAGTGAAACCGAAGTTTTACCATCAGCGGTATTGTAGATAATAATATTTTGCTGTGGATTTTCCGTAGAATTATTCATTGTTAACCTTTTTAACTGTCGACAAACTGTCGATGGTTAAAAACCATCATCTTTTCGTCCAGTCCGTGACAATTTGTCACGAACTTAATTTTCAATTTTGCTCCTGATAAAATGACCAGGCTCAATCCGTAAGAATCCTTTTTTCAAGTTCCAGACTGCTTTCTTCCAGCGCCAGAATATCGGCCTTGATTACCGCAAGTTGACGCAGGGGCTTAAACTCATAAAAATATTTGGTGAAGTTGATCTCGCAGCCGGTTTTAGTCTTTTTATCATCAATCCAGGCTTCGGGCAGGTGGGGTTTTACTTCCCGTTCAAAGTATTCGTCAATGGTCTGGGGAATGAGATTACCATCCGGGTCACCGGGGTCTTTACGTAGGAACGTAATATTTTCATAATCCCGCAGCTTGGTATCGGGCTTGGCCTTGCCGCCTCTTGCGGTGATGATATTGCCATCTTCATCCTTTTGCGGCTGTTCCACTGTTACCCGCCAGTAACCAAAAAAATCATTGGGCAGAATCTTGACAAATTCATTCTCTTCAAAGTCACCATAATGCTTGGTGATATAGCCAATACCCTTGGCTTCGCCGTTTTCTGCAATCTGCTTGCGTTTGTTACCCAATAAATCTGCTACGTCCCATATCAGATTGGCTTTATTTTTAAACTGTGTCATTTATTCTCCATTGCTGACTATATTTTTGCAGCACACATCGCCTAGGATCAGGAGCGCGCCTATCAGCATCTGTCTGAATCCGTTTGATGGCCTGGATTTGCAGCCTTGTACTTCCTTGACTTTAAGGCGCGCTCCTGATCCTAGGCGATGGCCCCCTGTTGTTGGGAGCCATCAAGTTGTTACACAGTTTCCTGATATCTACTCTAACGCGAAAAAGTTGATAACCAATTTTCGGCTATATCACTCTATCATAAACGCTAAGCAGAAAACTGGATATCCTCCTGGGCAGTTATAGATAAATCAGGTTTACCCCCCTTTCCTCAAGACTCTCCCTGTCGACCGGGAACCTTCAGTGATTGAAAGTCCAGGCCTGAAGGTTCCTGAAAAACCCGCAAACCAAATTCCGGCAACACCGCCAGAATGTGGTCAAAAATATCGGCTTGGATATCTTCGTAATTGGCCCAGACCTGGTCGCTGCTGAATACATAGATTTCCATGGGAAGCCCCTTGGAGGTCGGTGGCAGATGCCTGACCAGGAAGGTCATATTTTTATTGATCTTGGGATGGTTGGACAGGAAACTCTTGATATAAGCACGAAAGACGCCGATATTGGTCTGACGCCGACCGTTCGGCACCGAGCTGCTATCAAGATTATGCTCTCGGTTATAGAGGCCAATCTCTTCTTGTTTTTTCTGAAGATACTCTTTGAGCAAGCCGAATTTATTAAATTTTTCCAGCAGTTCCGAGCTGCAAAACCTGACTGAGTTCATATCAAGGCAGAAAGATCTCTTGATTCGACGCCCGCCGGACTCCGACATCCCCCGCCAGTTTTTAAAGGCATCTGAGACCAGCGCATAGGTAGGGATAGTGGTAATGGTCTTGTCCCAATTCTGTACCTTGACCGTATGGATAGAGACATCAATAACATCACCGTCAGCCCCAAACTTGGACATTTCAATCCAGTCTCCCACCCGTACCATGTCGTGGCTGGCCAGCTGGAGACTGGCGACAAAACCGAGGATGGTGTCTTTGAAAATCAGCAGAACAACCGCGGTCAATCCGCCGAGAACACTGAAAATTCCCCAGGGTGATCTGTTGGTCAGGATTGAAACTATGAAAATCCCGGCAAAAATGAACATGACAATTCTGACCACTGAAAGAAACCCGCCTATTGGTTTCCTTTTCGCCACCTCGCTACGTTTGTAGATCTCTTCAATGGTGTGCAGGATCGAATCGATCATCCGTACGGCAAGGAAAACCAGAATGGTCATGCACAGACGTCTGACCACCTCGGCCAAAAAAGGATGTCCGGCCAGCAGAACGTCGACGGTGGCATACACCACTACCACCGGAATCAATGTCGAGAGATGATCAAAAAAGCGGTTACTGACCAATAGATCGTCCCAGTCGGACTTTGTCAGAGCAGCGGCCCTTACAAAAAAAGGGATCACCAGGTGAATGGTCAGCCTCGACGCCAGATAGGCAAGTACACCAATAGCCAAAATGGACAGCGCCAGAATAATCACCTGGGCTGCTGGGGCGGGTAAACCGAAGTCGGTTAGCAGTTTTTCAAGAAGGGCTTGCATTTGCAATTCTCATTGTAAATAATTTCTTTTCA
>JAYEJK010000107.1:0-4293 GCA_034660535.1 Thermodesulfobacteriota bacterium
AAATATTTTCAATATGATGATTTCCGCAAGCTTCCTGACGGCAGAAATCTGCAAAAGAAAATTGTCTCCCAGGGAATGGCCGACACACCGCTTCTTGGAATACTTCCCACAGGTTTTGGAAAATCCATCTGCTTTCAGCTCCCTGCGCTTGTCCGATTTTACAGAAGGGGCGTGCTCACGGTTGTTATTTCGCCTCTTCAGTCCCTTATGAAGGACCAGGTTGATAATCTTAAGGAGGCGACCGGAACCAACGCGGTTGCCGCGATTTACGGCATGTTGACACCGCCGGAGCGCGGGGAGGCGCTTGAGCAGGTCCGGCTTGGGGACATAGGTATTCTCTATATCTCGCCAGAGCAGTTGCGGAATCGGTCCGTTCGCAAGGCGATCAGCCAACGGGAGATCGGCTGCTGGGTGTTTGACGAATCCCATTGCCTGTCCAAGTGGGGGCATGATTTCCGGCCTGATTATCTGTATGCATCCCGGGTTATCCGGGAGTTCGCAGACGCGCAGAAGGTGGATATACCTCCTGTTACCTGCGTTACGGCAACTGCCAAGCCGGATGTGATTGCAGATATTGTTTCCCATTTTCAGGACCAGTTGGGTCAGGATCTTGTTGTGTTTGAGGGCGGCATTGAACGGGCCAACCTTTATTTCGAGGTGCAGACCGTCACTGCTCATGAAAAGAATGGACGAATCCATGATTTGCTTGATGAACGTATTGGAAATCCTCCTTCCGGAAGCGCGGTGATATATTGCGCAACACGCAAATCAACGGAAATTCTTGCAGATTTTCTGACAAGGCAGGGGTGGCAGGCCGGGGCGTTTCACGGCGGGTTGACTGCTCCGGAAAAACGCAGGATTCAGGAACTCTTTATTTCAGGGGATATGCCGATCATATGCGCGACCAATGCATTCGGCATGGGAATAGACAAAAACAACGTCCGCCTGGTTATTCATTCCGATATTCCCGGGTCCCTTGAAAATTATCTCCAGGAGGCGGGCAGGGCAGGGCGTGATTTACAGGACGCTCACTGCGTCCTGCTCTACGACGAGGATGATATAGAGACACAGTTCAGGCTCGGGGCAATGTCGGAGCTTCGGCAGCGGGACATTGCGCAGATCCTGCGTGGTCTTAAGTCTGCAAAGGCCGATGAACAGGGAGAAGTGGTCATCACAACAGGTGAACTCTTAAGCGATGACCGGGTGGATACGACCTTTGAAAGCAGTGATTACGGTGCGGATACAAGGGTCAAGACCGCTGTGTCATGGCTTGAGCGCGCGGGTTTCCTGGAGCGGAATGAAAACTACACCACCGTGTTTCAGGGCAGACCGAGGTTTAATTCCCTGAACGAAATACGGCCTGAGCTTGACAAATTGAATCTCTCGCCCATAAACCTTCAGATATGGGAGACGATTCTGGAAAACCTGGTGAACTGCGATCCTGACAAAGGAATGAGCGCCGACGAGCTTGCAGAGGCTCTGGGTAAGGTACGCGGAATTCAAAAGAAATATGTATCCGACACCAGAAAAATCATACAGATCCTGAACCGGATGGCTGAACAGGGGCTGCTGAAAAGCGGCATAATGCTCTCCGCCTACCTGCGTCCCAAAGGAAAAAATAATGCAAAAAGGGTGCTTAAAAAAGTCTGCGTGATCGAGCGCGCCATGCTTGATGCCATGCTGGAGGAGCACCCGGATGTGACAAAGGGTGAATGGGTCAACCTCAACTTAAGGAAATTAAATCAGCGGCTGTTAAACAATGGACATCAGGATACGAATCCGGAAATTTTAAAAAATCTGCTTGCCGGCCTCTGCCGGGACGGTAAGGGGTTTGCCGGTCGTCAGGCGAGCATTCAGCTTCGCCACGACTTTCAGGATAATTACAGGGTAAAAATCCAGCGGGACTGGCCCGAGATACTTGAAATCGCGGACAGGCGGCGGATACTGGCCTCTATTATCCTTGATGCTCTTTATTATCGGATTCCAAAGGCGGATCATAAAGCAGCCGAATTCCTGGTTGAGTTTTCAAGCAATGATCTGACTGATGCGATCAACAGAAACCTTGCGATTCACGTGGACCCGGACAAGATGATGGCTGCGATCGACCGCGGGCTTCTGTTCCTCCATGAGCAGAAGGCGATCATCCTTCAGAAGGGACTGGCCGTATTCAGGCAGGCCATGACAATCCGAATTCGTTCCGATGCCGGGTCCAGGCGGTACACCAAAGGTGATTTCGAGCCCCTGGCCCAACATTACAGGCAGAGAACGTTCCAGGTCCATGTTATGAACGAATACGCGCGCATGGGCATGGAAAAGATCAGACAGGCCCTGGTCCTGATAACCGCCTATTTTACAATGAATAACAAGAAATTCATCAAGAGATTCTTTCCCGGCCGGAAAAAGATGATAGAACTGGCCACAAGCGAGGAATCCTTTAAAAGGATAGTGGATTCACTTAAGAATCCTGTGCAGGAAGCCATTGTAGCCGGCAAAATGGATGATAATTCACTGATCCTGGCAGGCCCCGGATCAGGCAAAACCAGGGTCGTGATTCACAGATGCGCTTATCTCTTAAGAGTTGAAAGGATTCCCGGCAAGGGTATTCTTGTTTTATGCTTTAATCATTCCACGGCCGTGACGCTACGCAAACAACTGTGGGGGCTGGTCGGAAGCGATGCCGCCGACGTGACGATACTGACTTATCACGGGCTTGCCATGCGGCTTACGGGCAGGTCATTTGCGGCAATGAATAACAGTGCAAAGCGTGATGGACCTGAATTGGGCAACACGCTTGACCAGGTAATTATTGACGCCGTGGATCTTCTGCACGGCCACAAAGAGATTACAGAACTTGATCAGGACTCTGTCCGGGACAGGCTGCTGTCCGGCTGTCAATACATATTGGTTGATGAATACCAGGACATTGACGAAAACCAGTATAAACTTATTTCCGCGCTTGCAGGCCGCAGCCTGAATGACCCTGACAGGAAACTGAATATTCTTGCTGTGGGAGATGATGATCAGAGCATTTACGGGTTTCGGAACGCCAATGTCAGGTTTATAAGGAAATTCAGGCAGGATTACAATGCCGGGATCCATCATCTTGTTGAAAATTACCGTTCCACAAGGCATATAATAGAAGCGGCGAACAGCCTGATCGAACATAACACGGAGCGGATGAAAACCAAACACTCCATAGGCATCAACAGGAAGAGGCAAGGGGACCATCCGGGCGGCGCCTGGGGAGCAATCGACCCTGCAATCCAAGGGAAAGTTCGGCGAATGACTGTAAAAGACGCGCCGGAACAAGCTTATGCATTAGCGCAGGAGATTGTCAGGCTTAAGAGTCTTGACCCTGATATTGATATAAACGAGATTGCCGTGCTTGCCAGAAACGGGATGAATTATCCTGAACTCGCGCTTGCCGGGGCCGCACTCCATGAACACAGCATACCATTTTGCTATGCACTGGACAGAAATGCTTTATTCCGATTGTCAAGGGTCCGTGAACTTGCCGCATTTATTGATGAACTTAAAAAAAATTCACAAGAGATAAAGCAGGCGTCAGACCTGTTGACCCATTTTTCTGAAACCCGGGCAAATAACGAAAATCCATGGGACATGGAAATCAGACGGTTGCTTGTTGCATGGGAGGAAGAGTCCGGCAACGCTTCTGTTCCTGTTCAATACGCGATCGATTTTATATATGAGGCTCTTGCCGAGCAACGCAGGGACCAGCGTATCGGACATGGTGTTTTTTTAAGCACCGCCCATGGCGTGAAAGGCATGGAATTCTCACATGTGTTCATCCTTGACGGAGCCTGGCGGGTGAATCAGGACAAACCGGCCATGGAGGAGGAACGCAGGCTCTATTACATGGCAATGACACGGGCCGGGAAGACCCTTACATTATTCAGGCGGCTGGATTGTCAAAATCCGCATGTGAATCTCATCAGCAGTGATCACACAATTGATCAGGCCATATCAGTCCCCGACAAAAGTAAAATTGATCGTTCCAACCTGAATTACGCAGTGCTCGGGATGAAGCAGTTGTTTCTTGATTTTGCAGGAAGGCAGCCTGAGGCAAGCAAAATGCATAAGGCCCTTAAAAGGCTGAATGCAGGGGATATGCTTTCTATAAAAGAGAGCAATGAAAACATATTTCTCATTACCTCGGAAGGCGTCCCGGTGGCAAGGCTTTCAAAACAGGCACGAGACGAACTGCAAAATAAAATCAGAAACGTTCAGAATGCAAAAATTCTCGCAATGGTACGCCGCCTGGCTACGGATGTA
>JAYEJK010000108.1:0-4286 GCA_034660535.1 Thermodesulfobacteriota bacterium
ATAGCCCACCCTACAAGAGAACTAAGAATAACATGGTGGAAATATGTATTTTTTGTAGGGTGGGCTGTGCCCACCTTTGCCCAATGAAAGACTTGTGGCCGAAATTAAAACCAACCCCGAAAATTACCACTAAGGTACTAACCCAGATAAACTGGAATTTTTAAAGGTCCTGGACTATTTTCAGTACCCCCCTGAGGGGTATAAGTACCTTAACAGCTGCGTGTAACTATTTAAAAATATTTCACCTTTTTGATTTCCTGCCAGAAAAAACAAGAAAATTACCACTAAGGTACTAAAAAATCCCAACAACTTGTCATTTCGACAGCAGGGGAAATTTTCCCCTTTTAAAGATTGCTGTTCAAGCCGGCAACAGGACCCACCTAATGGAACGAAACCATACATTCGAACCCAGAGGATATCGTCTGTTGATAGTGGACGATGAACTAGTTACCCGGGAAATGGTCAGGAATTTACTTGAGGACGAAGGATACGTCGTAGACGTGACGGAAAACGGCTTTGATGCCTTTGACATAATTAACCGGTCCGTGCCTGATCTTATTCTGCTGGATATTATGATGCCCGTGTTGAACGGGTTTGATATGTGCCGGATGTTGAAGGCGGAGGACTATACACGTGATATCCCCGTAATTTTCGTGACAGCCCTGGATGATAAAGGGGATGAGGAAATGGGCCTGAAACTGGGGGGGGTGGATTATATAACCAAACCCATATCCGAGCCGATTCTGAAAGCAAGGATAAGAACTCATCTCGAACTGAAGCAGCACCGTAAAAACCTTCAGGATCTCGTAGAAGAACGATCCCGGGAGTTGCTCAAGAAAACCGATGAATTGGCCGCAAAGGAAATGATGATGCGAAATCTTTTTGAGGCTATGGGAGAGATGCTCGCTACACGTGATCATTATACCTTTGAACATGTACTGCGCGTGGCGGCAATCTCTGTGCGGATCGGAACCGAGATGGGATTTTCAGAAGATGAACTGAAGGCCATGGAACTCGGTTGTCTGGTGCATGACATCGGCAAGGTGGCCATTCCTGACGACGTGCTTTTTAAGCCGGGTCGTTTTAACCCTCAGGACCGGAGAATTATGGAATATCACCCTGTTATGGGGGCCAAGCTGTTTTCAAAGCACATCGAGGATGTCAGAATCAAAGAGATCATCCTGTACCATCATGAACGGTTGGACGGATCCGGTTACCCCGCCGGTTTGAAGGGGGATGAAATAGGGATGCATGTGCGAGTCGTGGCTGTGGCGGATGTGTTTGAGGCCCTTATAGCCAGCAGGCCGTACAAGCGTCCGATGACACGGGAGAAGGCTCTGTCGATATTGCATGGGGATGCGGAACGCGGGGTTGTGGATCCAAGCGTTGTGGATGCTTTGGAAAAAGTAACCGAATCATGGGATCCTCTGGAGATTACCAGGGAGTTTGTGGGCGATTATGTAAACGATCTGGAGATGTTCAGGAAGGTAGCGTACTTCCGTGAACCGTTGAGCGATTTCTATAATTATCGATTCATCTTCTTTCTCGATGAACTTAACCTTTTAAGAAAACATCGGAAACCTTATCATATAATCTTAACTGATTTTATGCATATGAGGCGGTTTAACCAAGAGGTCGGTTACGCAAGGGCGGACGAAATCCTTCTTAAAATCGGTAAAAAACTGCAGGAAACCACAAAGAAATTTAATATCAGTGGCGGTTCCTTTGATGACAATACGGCCATCCTTTTCCGCAAAGGGCCGGATTACCTGATATATTCAGAGGTTGAGGGAGAATATTTTGATGAATTCACGGATCAGCTCAACCATAACATAGATAACGCCATAAAAGAGAACGGGATTGATATCAGGGTGGTGACAAAGTGTTTTGAAAAGGACCGGTCAGCCGAAGATGCCCTTAATGAGATTTTTCTGGAAGAAATGAAGCACGCGGAAGAAAAATAAATTGTTAGCAAAACAACCGTTCAAGCGCTTTTATACTACCCCAGAATGCCTCTTTGTCGTGCGGTTCCAGTGTGATGATCGGGGCCATCTCCTTTTGATTGAGATAGTCGAATAGACCGGTGAAGTCGAATATGCCTTCCCCAATTGCCAGGTGACTGTCCCGGTCGCCATGATTGTCATGCAGGTGAAGCTGGCCGAGCCATGGTTCCAGCGCAGGCAGCCAGTCCTGCCAGTTATTGCGGGCAAAGGCGAGCGTATGGCCCACATCCAGGCAGAACCGGACATTGGGGCGGTCCAGTTTCTCAAACACGAGTCTGAATGGCTCGGGGCCGGTTTCGTATGTGTTTTCCAGCATGAGCATAGTTCCCTGTTTTGCAGCAACGGCCGACAGACCGGACCATGTTTCAACAGAAGCTTTCAGCCATTCTTCCTGTCTCTCTTCATGTTTGTTGTCCTCGTAGTTGAGGTGACAGACTATAGAAACGGGTTCAAACAGAGGAATGAGTTTAAATGCCTTTTGGAGTTTTTCCCTGGTGGCACGAAGGATATTCCCATCCAGAGCGCCGGGAATAAGATCAAAGAATGGGGCGTGGATTGTACATGGCAGTTCGGCACGCTTCAATTCATCGGCAATCTCTTGAAAATCCTCATGACTCCGGTTGTAGAGCAGATCGCCGTCCAGGCCGATTTCCGGTCTGACCTTGTTTTCGATAAAGAGTTCCAGAAATTCGTTCCTTAAACGGTCAAACGGGACGTTGACGTAAAAGGGGGGGAGGTTTGAGGGCAGTGATACTTTTTTTGTCATCTCTTAGCCGACCACCGCGATATCCACAGCCGGGCGCAGGGTGGCGCATGTTGCAATGGCCTTGTGGATATTGTGCGTTTTAAACGCTTCAATCAGTTTATTGTCGGCCGGTGTGTCCTGGTCATAGGCGACAAGGGCCTGCTGACGCAGGATATAGTCGAAACGCGGGCCCCATTTCCTGGTCCCGAGGCGTGCTGTAGTCGAGCAGTTATCAACCATGAATGCCACGCCTTTGTAATGCATGAATGGATTTAAAGAGTCAACTGCTTCAATCACGGACTCGTTGCATACTTCGCTTAGACAGTGGCCTTTTTCGATCAACAGGTCGATCTGGGCCATCATCACGGCGCAGTAAATGCCGGCAGTGAACGGATTTACGGCAATCTCCGCATCGCTTCTGGCGGCACGGACCTTTTCACCCACCTCCCACATGTGCGTTCCGTCGATTTTGCCCATGGGGAAACGGTTGAACCGTGAGCCTGCCATAATAACGCTGCGGATCTCATTGCCGCCGGCCACCTCTTCGTATATCTCGAGCAGCTGGTCAAAGGCAGGACCGTATGCAAGCGAATAGATTCTTTCAAAGATTTTTTTTCCTTTGTCGTCAAGCTCTTCATACACTCTAAGAATGCCGTTATGCGAAATGGTCCGACTGATCGGGCCCGTGACATTTTCCACGGACGCTTTGAAAGCATCTTCCTCGCGCATGGCCTCTTCCATGACATAGCGACGGTACAACATTTCGACAATACCGTGGACTGCGCCCAGAAGAATACCGCGCTCACCAAAGATGTCGCTTCGGTATTCGTGGTCCAATGTTGTCATGAAGATATACGGTGCGCCAAGGGCCACTGCCCATCCAAGCGCCTGGTCGGTTGCACGGCCGTTAAGATCCTGTTCTACTGCAAAACTTGTATTTATGCCGGCGCCGTTAATTTCTTTTCCCTGGACATACAGCCGGCGAACCGATGGTCCCATACCTTTGGGGCAGACACCAACCACATTGATATCGTCAGGAAATGATTTGCCGATACTCTTTAAGTAACCCAGCAGGAACCCATGGGACAGACCTAGTGTAGCGCCATTTTTCAAGTGATCAAAGATCTTTTCGTAATTGTCGGCCTGGGCCGCGTCGGATATCAGCAGGATTACCATATCTGATTCGCCTATTACCTGGTACATTTCTCCCATAGTTCCGTTTTCCTCCGCAAACCCGGCTTCCCCGGCGCCGGCCATGGAGGAGCTGCCGGCTCGCAGTCCGATCTTGACCTTGATATCGGTTCCTTCAAGAGAATCCCGCAGATTTTGGGCCTGGGCCGGTCCCTGGGAGCCCCAGCCGATTACGCCGATCTGGTTTATTCCTTGGAATGCCTGCGGAAGCAGAGGAAATTTGTCCCGCCCGCCCTTGACAATCATTTCCTCTGTATCTGCAAGTTGGATGGTCTCGGTTTCAAAGACCTTTGTTGTAAATGTTGCTTTCACTGATGATTCCTCCTTAGGGCTCGGCAAAAAATTTT
>JAYEJK010000109.1:0-2386 GCA_034660535.1 Thermodesulfobacteriota bacterium
ACACCTGCTGAGGTGTATTGGGGAGAAGAAGTTGCCCAGATGGCAGCATGAATAATTCGGTTAAAAGACAAAAAAGAAGCGCACCTTAATTTAGGAAAAAATTGTCCTTGACTTGGGGTCCACTTCACTTTGCAAACTCCTGTTATTTTATTTTTTTTTCCGGAGAATAATATTGACTTTCCTTGGACGTTTTCTGTAAACTACTTTAGTGCCTTAGCGGTAATTTTCTTGTTTTTTGTGGCAGAAAAACTTCGAAGTTATATGTGACGCCTGCGGTGCCGCATGTTTTAAGGCACTTATCCAGGACCTTTAAAAATTTCCAGTTTATCTGGGTTAGTTGTCTGGAGGGGAAATGCTAGGGGTGGATTTTTATTAAGCATTAATTCAGTTGCAATATTTGGGGTTGGTTTTAATTTCGGCCACAAGTCTTTCATTGGGCAAAGGTGGGCACAGCCCACCCTACAAAAAATACATATTTCCACCATGTTATTCTTAGTTCTCTTGTAGGGTGGGCTATGCCCACCGTTATAATGGCCGAAGTTAAAACCAACCCCCAATATTCACCTGTTTGCAGGGTATATGATAAAAGTTTTGTTCTTTTTGAAGTGTGTTGAGGGTACTTTTTTTATCTCTGGTCCTCCCTCAAAAAGCGATTACTTATCACCTCACCTTATGACCTAAATTGAGCGATTTTTTACTCGATCTGCACCATTTCATTTCATTGTCCCTCATTTGTCTTGACACACAATCCGCTTCTTGCCATATTTAAGTATGTCACAAGCAAGTTCCTATATGGGCAGATAAAACGTGCCGTGCAAGATCAATCTGAGGCAAAAAGGGGAGGCTTTGACAATGGGAACCAGACTCGCGACAGGGTTAAGCAAGGCCAAAGAGAGCGACGTGGCGGCTAAAGAAGCTGTCATGATGGCAAAGGAGAAATTGGAAGGAGGTCGAGTTGATCTGTCCATGGTGTATCCCTCCACTGAGTGCGACTACAATAAAGTAGTGGATACAGTGAGAAAAGCCACGAACAATGCGCCCCTAATCGGAGCTTCTTCTGCAGGAGAGTTTACTGAGGAACGGGTTGAAAGGGGAAGTGTGGCTGTTGGCTTGCTCTCGTCGGACGATATTAAGGTCTTTACTGCTATGGCAAAAGGGGTGAAAGAGGAACCTGAAGCAGCAATGAGGAAAGTTGCAGCCGATCTTCGCCATAAGCTTGAAGGCTATCCCCACCTGACTGCCATTATCCTGATGGATGGTCTGTCCGGTGTAGGAGAAGAAATTGCCTTGTTGACTTCATATCTTCCCGGCCATAATCTCAAAGCTGTCGGAGGCATGGCGGGCGACGATTTCAAGATGGAAAAGACCTTTGTCTTTTCTGATGCTAAAGTGTGTACAAATGCTCTAAGTGTTTGCCTTCTTGCCTCAAAAATGCCTTTATTTAGCGGTGTGAAACATGGATACACCCCTCTAAGCAGACAGTTGAGGGCAAACAGGACTGAAGGCAATGTGCTTTATGAAATAGATGGCAGACCGGCGTGGGAGATATGGAAGAAAGAGACGGTCCATGCCGCCCGAAAGAGGGGTATAGATGTGGAACAACTCAAAACGCCCACAGAAATTGCACGGTTCTTCACTAATTACATCCTTGGTCTGTCTACCGGGAAAGATGATCAATATAAGATAAGATGGCCTGAAAGTCTGAACCAAGACGGCTCTCTCAATTTTACGTGCGGTATTGCTCAAGGGGCGGTTTTTCGTATTATGGACGGGAGCAATCTGGAAAACCAGATCAATGCGCTCGAGGAGGCCGCCGAAATCGCCAGGGAATCTGCGAAAAATGCAGGTTATTCTGAATTTGCCGGTGTTATCGTCTTTGACTGCGCGGCCAGGCAATTGATGTTAGGTGACAGGTTCTCCGAGGCCGTGGACCGGTTCAAAATAACATTTCCGGCTGTTCCTATGTTGGGGTGGGAGACGTATGGTGAAATCAGACTGGAGCCGGGGGAGTTCAGCGGATTTCATAACACCACTTCTGTTGTCTTATTGCTGCCGAGCAGCACAGCATAGAAAAAGAGGTTTACAGTGCAAATAAAGAAGGATGAGTTGATAGGCGCCTATGCTCAGAGTATCGGAATAGAAACAGCCAGAGAACTCATTGACAAAAAAATAGACGACTCAGCATTGGAAAGCAGGGAAATCTACACTGGCGAAGAGGTAGCCAGGATATGCGGTGAATTGGCGAATGAAGGGGGAGTCATCCGGATAGTCGCACAGAGTCTGCTGGTTCAATTGGAGCGAAAGAGGGTGGAAGAGCAGGCGCTCTTACTCGACAACATAGAGGCCCAAGTCTGGTATTTGACGGATGTGGAGACCTACGGCATCG
>JAYEJK010000109.1:2486-4270 GCA_034660535.1 Thermodesulfobacteriota bacterium
ATCCGGATAGTCGCACAGAGTCTGCTGGTTCAATTGGAGCGAAAGAGGGTGGAAGAGCAGGCGCTCTTACTCGACAACATAGAGGCCCAAGTCTGGTATTTGACGGATGTGGAGACCTACGGCATCGTGAACAAGGCCATGGCAGACTTTTTCGGGATGAAAAAGGAGGATTTGGAAGGTAAGAAGTTATGGAACACACTTGATAGAGAAGAAGCCAAGGCTTCCATTGCTTGCAACAAAGAAGTATTCCGGGGAAAAAAACAGATCCTGACCGAGGAGTGGTTGAGAAATGGCAAAGGAGAGCCCCGAGCGCTCGCTGTAGTCAGAACACCTAAATTGGACCGGAACGGAAATATCGAATACCTGATGTGTACAGCACGTGACATCACCGAGCGCTACCAAATGGAGAAAGAAAAAAAGAAACTCGAAGCCCGGCTCCAGCAAGCCCAAAAGATGGAAGCTATTGGCACACTCGCTGGAGGCATTGCCCATGACTTTAATAATATTCTCGTTCCTATTCTTGGATATTCAGAAATGCTGCTGAATGACGCTCCTGATGACAGCGACCTCAAGCGTGATTTGAATGAGATTTACAATGGGGCGAAACGCGCCAGGGATCTGGTCAAACAGATACTCGCTTTCAGTCGTCAAAGGGAATATGACTTAAAACCGATTAAGGTGCATCTTGTTGTCAAAGAAGCTTTAACACTGATTAGAGCTTTAATACCTGTCACCATTGATATCATGCAGAATATCAAAGATTGCGGATTAGTTATGGGGGATTATACCCAAATTCATCAAGTTGTTATGAATCTGTTCACCAATGCCTATCATGCCACGGAGAAAAAAGGCGGCAACCTCAAGGTAACCTTGAAAGAGGTTGATTTGAGAGTTGATGATTTAAAAGGTATGTCACCTGGAACGTATGTTTGTCTTATGGTGAGCGACACAGGCATTGGTATGGATCAGAGTACAATAGACCGCGTATTTGACCCCTATTTTACAACTAAAAGAGAGGGTAAAGGCACTGGTTTGGGACTTGCGGTTGTCCACGGCATTATTAAAAGTCATGGCGGACATATCACCGTGTATAGCGAACCTGACAAGGGATCTGAATTTCATGTTTACCTGCCTGCGATAAAAACCCAACAGGAAACAAAGCAAATTAAAACACGGCCCTCTGAAAAAGGCAATGAACGTATCCTTGTTGTTGATGATGAAAAAATGGTTCTTGAAATTCAACAGAAAATGTTAAAGCGGCTCGGGTATGATGTTACAGCCCTGACCAGCAGCGTTGAAGCGCTAAAGGCATTCCAGGCAAACCCGGATAATTTTGATCTGATCATCACCGATATGACCATGCCCAACATGACCGGTGATCAATTGGCTCAAAAAATAATGGGAATCAGAACCGATATTCCGATTATTCTTGGCAGCGGATTCAGCGAGAAGATGTCGAACGAAAAGGCAAAATCCTTAGGTATTAAAGGCTTTTTAATGAAGCCTGTATTGATGAAAGATCTTTCAATTACGATTCGTAGAGTACTTGATAATAAATAATGCTGATCCCAGTATAATTATCCTAACCCAGATAAACTGGAAATTTTAAAAGGTCCTGGATAAGTGCCTTAAAACATGTGGCACCGCGGGCGTCATAAGTGAAGATGGGGACGCTCTTTAATAATTTAATTGACATTATGTTTGATTGATATTAAAAGCATGACATGCCAAGAACAGCACGCCTGGATGCTCCTGGAGTTCTGCACCATGTCATGATAAGAGGT
>JAYEJK010000110.1:0-4257 GCA_034660535.1 Thermodesulfobacteriota bacterium
TTGTGAGGTTACAAAACCGCAGGACCAGCAGCGCTAATTTGAGGATTTTGTAACCTCACAATCGGCCCAAAACGGCCTGAAGATGAGATGGAAGATGTACAAGTTATTTTTACTTGAGCCCTAAGGCAGATATCGTCAACCACTCAACGAGGTTATTCTATGCTTACATCACTAGACTGTCTGCCCTGCCTTCTTCGGCAGACGGTGTCTGCAGCCAGGATTGCAAACGGTTCAGAGAAATTGCAAAAGGAAATTGTTCACCGGATAGCGCTGCTCCTTCCGGAACTGGACTTTGAAATATCTCCCCCTGAAAATGCGATCCGGGTCTACAATCTTATCTCAGAACTGTCCGGCAATATTGATCCGTTTGAAGAAATCAAAAAGCAGAGTAACGAACTGGCACTTAATCTCCGGCCTCAAGTACTTGAGAAAATCAAGACCTCCTCTGACCCGTTACAGACGGCTATACAATTTTCAATGGCTGGAAACATTATCGATTACGGGGCCCACCACGAATTTGACGTTCACGAGACAATAAATAAATGTCTGACAATTGAACCTGCAATCAACCACTTTGATCAGTTGGTCCGGGATATTGAAAAGGCTGAAACCATACTCTACCTTGCTGACAATTCAGGTGAAATTGTCTTTGACGAGCTTTTAATCCGTTTGATCCGCAACAAAAGAATAATCCTGGCGGTTAAGGAAGGCCCGATCCTTAATGATGCGCTTATTAAAGATGCCGTGGAATGCGGATTGGATAAATATTGCAAAGTGATCTCAAACGGCACGAACTGCCCCGGTACTCCGCTTCAAATCTGCAACGCCGATTTCCAGAAAATTTTCAGAAACGCTGATCTTATTATCAGCAAAGGACAGGGAAATTTTGAGACCCTGTCGGATGTCAAGGCCCCGATCTATTTCCTGCTTACGGTAAAATGCCGGATCGTGGGGGAATACATCTGTAAATTAGCCGGCGCCGGGAGCCGGTCAATCACATATGGCGATATGGTTTTGATGAAAAATTTCCAGTAGTCGATGACATTTTTAACCATGCAAAAAATTCTAATCTTTTCAGGTAATTAGAGATACAAGCCATCAAAAAGTCAATTACTCATGGTTCTTACGTTAGCAATCGGCTGGAAATCCTTGTTGCGTGGAGCTTTCAGGAGAATTTGAAAATTTTCGCGCATCGCCGAAATAACCGGCGCACGAAATTAACTGTTGACTTGATACCAGCTTGGCTCCTAGCCGTTTTAGATTTTTACCTGCGGATAATGCCTCTTCCTTATCAACGACGTTTGCATTGTGAATTATTGAATGATCGTTTGCGAGATAGAAAACAACTTCGGCTATCACTTCTCGCAGTTTCCGGATCGGTTCAATTATCCATTTAAGGAGAATCCGGCCAAGAACAAACACAGATACGCCTGCCAAAATGGTTGTAAATAGTGTCACAACTTACTCTTCGAATGTTTATGCATAATCGCGGTGCTGACTGCGTCAAGTGAACCGCCTTGGTACGCGATCCGTATGCCGGATGGTGTGGGAGGGACGGCCATCGCTGACCGTCCCTATCCCGATATGCTATTTTAATTCAATGATTGTTTTAATTTTTTCTAAATTTAAAAAATCATTGGGCATGAAAATATGAATGTTTACATTTTTGTAATCTGCAATATTCCTTGTGATTATTGTGTCTAATCCATTATTAATTGAAATGAAATATTGAATTCCATCCTCAAAGTCTTTCAAATTTGAATTTAATGATTCTCCAATTTCCTTATCTGTAAACGGCAATACAGTCATTATCGATCTTAATTTTGAAACTGTTTTAGCTGCGGTATTTTTATTTTTATTATTACTTATAATATAATAGCAATTTGCCAATATTAATGAGGAAGTAAATCCAATAAAATAATTTTTTTCAATTAATGATAAGACCTTTTGTGAATCGTGAAAAAAAGGTCTTCTTTCAAATACAACATCCAAAATTACATCAGTATCTATAAATATTTTTTCTTTCATAAAAACTTTTTATTTAATGCGTCTTTTAGTAATACTTTATCAGATTTAATTGTCGAAATTTTGGCTATGCCGGATAGCTCCTTAGTGATTGGAGGAATACTTTCATTATGATTTTCGGAAACGGAAGATAATGATTTGAAATAAAATTCTACTAATTTTGATACACTTATTTTATTTTTTTTTGCATATTTCTTTGCTGTTTCAATTGTATTATTATCCATAGTTAGTGTTAGTTTTGTGGTCATATTAATACCCCCATCCTTTACACGTATAAATATATATTAAAAACACGTATTACGTCAAGTCTTTTTATGTTAACTGGGTAATATCTAAGCGAAAATAATTATAATTCGGTAAATATTCGGCAGCACTCCACAGGAAGGCGATCAGGCTGCTCACCTCCCTGTGAAGCGCCACGCAGGAAGTGCCCTTGGGGTGCGCCTGCCAAACATTTATACTTTGGTGGTTCTAGCTATTTTCCGGCATCAAGCCGAATATTCACATAATTCAAATTGATTTTCCATGTATGGTATATTTTATAAATGCCTCCCCTGTGATCCAAAAATTATTAAGGAACTGGCGGACCATTTTCAAAACCGTTTAAAGGAACTCGAAAAAAAAGGTTAGAAACAGATTGGTTTAATTGGTTTAATTAGTTTAATTGGTTGAATTGGTTGAATTGGTTAACCAACCAAACCAACCAAACCAACCAAACCAACCAAACCAATCAAACCAATCAAACCAATATTCATTCCTCACTTAGTCAACATCCGGGCAGCATCTTTGGCAAAGTAGGTGATAATGATATCCGCGCCTGCTCTTCTGATGCTTAAGAGGGTTTCGCACACTACACGTTCCTCATCCAGCCAGCCTTTTTCCGCCGCCGCCTTGATCATGGCGAATTCGCCGCTCACGTGATACGCGGCAATCGGCAGATCAAACTCGTCATGCAGCCTGCTGATAACATCAAGATAGGCTACCGCGGGTTTTACCATCAGGATATCAGCCCCTTCATCTACATCCAGTGTCGCTTCCCGCAAAGCTTCCCGCACGTTTGCCGGATCCATCTGGTAACTTCGCCTGTCTCCTTCCTGCGGAGCGCAGTCGGCCGCATCCCGGAACGGCCCGTAAAAGGCGGATGCATATTTTACCGCATATGACATTATGGGCGTCATGTGAAAATTATTTTCATCAAGTGCGGCCCTGATTTCCGCAACCCTGCCGTCCATCATGTCCGAAGGCGCCACCATATCAGCCCCTGCCTTTGCATGGGAAAGAGCGATTCTGGCCAGGACCTCCAGTGTAGAATCGTTGTCTACACGGCCATCTATGAGTATTCCGCAGTGACCGTGACTCGTATATTCGCAGAGGCAGACATCAGTTGACACCATCAATTCAGGCGCCTTGTTCTTGATTTCCTTGATTGCTCTTTGAATGATACCGTCTTTAGCGTGGGCCCCGGAACCCACAGGATCCTTTTTGTCCGGCAGTCCAAATAAAATAACATGGTTCACTCCCAGGCTGAGACATTCCTTTGCCTCCTTTGCCAGTTGATCCACTGACAATCTGTAAATACCCGGCATGGATGCTATTGGTTCGCGGACTTTTTTGCCGGACTGAATAAACAGGGGATAAATCAGGTTGGGCGGAGACAGACTTGTTTCCCTTACCAGGGAACGAAAGGCTTCATTTATCCGCATACGGCGGGGACGATATTCGGGGAAGACCATGTTGTTTATTCTCTCCTTAAAAAATCGGGATTGATTTTAACTTCGGCCACAATTATTTTTTTGAATATCGAATGTCGAACAAGGAATGTTGAATAATGAAGATTAAAACAGGCACTTCCTTACTTCGACATTCTGCGGTTTCTTGTTCAATATTCGATATTCAAAGTAGGTGAAAATATCAAATATATTTAGGGTCTGGAAAGAAATAACTTGGGTAATTCCGATCCGAAATGTGTTGCAGATTTAGTCGGTTTGATATTCACGAAACCGCAAGCGTAGCAGGGCTACGGTGAGGATTTCGGGGATGTCAAACCGGCTAAAAGTGTGATACAGTTCGGAAACGGAAAATCCAAGTTATTTCTTTCCAGACCCTTAGCTGGAAATCAGGAACGGAAAGGGAGATATCTGAATCAAATCAAATTTTAAAGGTATCTCCTACTAATGAATTGATATATGTTTCGGGAAAATCCACGCCTTCCGCCGGAATGACTACCATGTT
>JAYEJK010000111.1:0-4252 GCA_034660535.1 Thermodesulfobacteriota bacterium
GAAGGGAGAAGGGGGACCTGTTTCCCATTATCATTATGATGGGAAACAGGTCTGGAATCATGAAATAATCTCAAATCACCTGGACTGCCACTCGTCCATATATATCCAGAGCACCGCGCCCAGTTCAACGCCCTTATCCTCTCCCTTGGGATTCTTCAAGGTATAATCAGCATCGTTTAAGGCCGCAAAGCCCCACCAGCCGGCCCGGGGACAAGTAAAGGTGAAAACTCCGTTCTCATCGGCCTGGATTACCTGTGTAACGTGGTAATCACTCGGGGCCTGGAGTTTGCCTCCTTTATTATACAGTTCCACCTCGACCTCGCCATTTGGGACCGGTTTGCCGTGCATAAGCACCTTACCCACAAAGGTATTTCCCGCATAGTTGCCAAAGGGCCTGAGCAGGGGCACGATCTCGGTAGGCAGCCCCACCGGTTCGTCCCATCCCTCATCTGCGCCAAAGGCTGCCACTATGGTCTTGGTGTAATGTATGATGGAGACATCCTCGGCCGGCTCCCAATAGGGCACAGGCTCCATGGCGAAATGATAGACCCCGGGGCGCTTCACAGTGTAAGCGCTTTTCCATGCCGTGTGGTCCATGGCCTTGGTCTTTTCAAGCGTAGCCATAAGATCGGTCTTGTCGCCGTCTTTGAGCATATAGAATTTTTGAGGTTTAACCATTTCCATTCCCGTGCCCTCGAAGGGATGAGAAAAGGAAATGGTTAATTCGACCGTCTTTTTTTCCGGGGTGACGATATTTCCCGATGGAATAACCATCCCGAAGTGAGCCATTGCAACAGAAGAGGTGAAAAACAAACCAGTGGCGCAAAATCCTGCAAAAATCTTATTACTCATAGCTTTTCTCCTTTTTATTATAATTTTTTCATATAAAACCGTCCCATGACTTTTTAGTGCCTTAGAAAATATTTTCGTGAAGGTACTTATACCCCTCTGGGGGGTACTGAAAATAGTCCAGGACCTTTAAAGAATTCCAGTTTATCTGGGTTATGGGTCTGGAAAGAAATAACTTGGGTAATTCCGATCCGAAATGTGTTGCAGATTTAGTCGGTTTGATATTCACGAAACCGCAAGCGTAGCAGGGCTACGGTGAGGATTTCGGGGATGTCAAACCGGCTAAAGGTGTGATACAGTTCGGAAACGGAAAATCCAAGTTATTTCTTTCCAGACCCTATGACGCTATCATGAATTGTTTTTCCTGCTTTTGAAATAGGCTGCTATGCCGGCCAGTCCCAGGAGATAACCGATGCCGCCCAAGATGTCCGGCAGGGTCGGCTTTTGTTCCCGGCTTTCGATCAGCATGCGTTTGATCGGCGTGAACTTTTTATTCAGCTCCTCTTCCACGACCCGGCGCAAAAGCTGTTCGTCGATGGTCACGACCTTAGTTGTGATTTCCGGCATAGAAACGGTTTCAGCACTCTCTTTGCCTGCCGCCTGCTCCATTCCGCCAGGGGGGGCTGACTCAACCTCTCCCTCAAGATACTCTTCCGCGGTCAGCAGCCATTCCCCCCGGTGGCCCTCACCGGCGTTGATGATAATCTTAAGGTCCGGTTTGCCGGTTTTAACCTTGTCCGGGATCGGAAATCGAAACAGACCCTTGTCATCAGTCCGGCCTGTGAGTATGACGCTGCCGCCGACCGCGTCCCGTACAATAATCTCGGCGTTTTTGGCAGCCCGTCCGCCGCTGAAACCAGACTCGGTGATAATTGTGTTCCCCTCGTTATAGGCAAAGACCCTCACCTTGTGGGCATGAACAGATGTGATGAAAAACAAGATAATGAGCAATAACATGCCAAACGAAATCCATGCGGTTCGTTTCATTGCTTCTCCATATTCACGTTTTCCGACTTAGGGCTCAAGTAAAAATAAGTTGGACAATATTGCGCTCAGATTTAGGTCGGATTGGGCCGATTGTGAGGTTACAAAACCGCAGGACTAGCAGCGCTGATTTGAGGATTTTGTAACCTCACAATCGGCCCAAAACGGCCTGAAGATGAGATGGAAGATGTACAAGTTATTTTTACTTGAGCCCTTAGCCCAGCGTAGCTGGATAAGACCCTCTACAGTTGAAAATTCAGCATGCTGCTTTGACTGAGCCGGCTACAACATACACGCTTAAGCGTATATGTTTCTGACAGAGGGTCTAAACTTTTCGGTAATACTTTTGCAAAATTAGTGTTACCGTAATGACTTTTTCCGTTATGGTCAAGGGCAAAAAATCGAGATATCACACAGTATTTTTTTTCATGGAGGCTGTCCGAGAAACATAAGCGATCCTGTTCGACTGTAACCGATCACCAGTGCTGTATTAAGGCGGGGTAAGCGCTCACAGTTAAGGAGTTTACGCCTCCTTTCAGGGGGGTCTCCTGTGAGAGGTTACAAGGCGGGAATGTCAGGCGTGGACTTGGTTAGTGCAGGTGAAATCTTCACGCATAGCTCAACCTGCTTCTTGCTTTTATTCACATTATCGATATAATGTGATGCATATAAAATAGACCAAAGAGAACAATTATGGTTACTCGAAAAAAATTAGCAAAACATGAAGTTTATCAGCTCAAAATCACCCTAAAAGGAAGTAGGCCGCCAATATGGCGTAGAGTACAACTCGTTGCTGATACAACGCTTTTTGAATTACATAAAATAATTCAAATTACAATGGGCTGGTGTGATAGTCATCTACATCAATTTATCATTCACGGAGAGTATTTTAGTATTCCCCATCCGGACGATTATATGGAAGTAACGAATGAAACAAATATAAAATTATTAGATGTAATGAATGCTGAAAAAGAAAAATTCATATATGAATATGACTTCGGAGATAGTTGGGAACACGTAATTTTAATTGAAAAAATTTTACCCAACGATCAAAAAATAAAATACCCTGTCTGCCTTAAAGGAAAGCGTGCTTGCCCTCCTGAAGATTGTGGCGGCATTTGGGGATATTATGATTTTTTAGAGGTTATCCAAAATCCGGACCATCCTGAGTATGACGATATGTTAGAGTGGGCTGGAGGCGAATTCGATCCGGAAGCATTTAACCAAGATATGGTTAATATGCGTCTTAAAAGCAGTATGTAAAAGCTCTATGTCATTTTACTAAGAAATCCTGGAACCAGTAAAAACCCTCCGGTCTGACTGAAATAGCTTTTGTCGGCTACGCAAAAGCCTTTATGTCCAAACTAACAGGAGCGGCGTTAAATTGAGTAATAAAATAAAAAATCCTGAAGTTAAAAGAATTATCGCAACCATTGAACAGATTCCGACGCTGCCCATAGTATCGCAACAGATTATGAAACTGCTGAATGACGAGGATGTTGCGATAAAAGAAATCACAGAGGTTATAGAAAAGGACCCTTCCCTGGCGGTAAAGGTGTTGAAAGTTGCGAATGCGCCGTTCTACGGCACAATGAGCCATATCACTTCCATTGATCATGCACTGGCGATTCTTGGGTTAAATGAGATCAAGGCAATTCTCCTGGCCTTTTCGATCCATAATTTTTTCCAGAGTTCGGAGTTTGAGGGAATTGACCGGAAACGTTTCTGGAAACATTCGGTGGTATGCAGCCAGGTTGCAAAATACCTTTCCCACCATTTCAAGCAATCGCCGAACGACGCGCTTTTTCTTGCAGCCCTGATTCATGACATGGGCAAGATTGTCTTTGACCAATTTTTCCACGACGATTTTGTAAAAATTGTCTCACTTGTGAATGAAAACGGCATCACATTCAGCAAAGCCGAGAAAAGGATCCTGGGCGTCACGCACTGTCAGGTGGCTGCCAAGATATTACAGAAGTGGCATTTCCCCAGGTCCGTCATTGCGCAGGTTTATTATCACCATTCACCCTGGCTCGACAAAAACCACTCTTCCGGTTCCGTCATTATTTACCTGGCCAATGTAATAGCCAAATTCACAGGCTTTACCAGCCTGGATTCCGAACCTGTGCCGGACATTGACAGATTTATTGATTCCAAGGTCATGGAGTTCATCGTCAAGGCGGGCTACAACATGGATGAGAAGGCCCTGAGGGACATCGTACGGCAGATCATGGAAATGATATACGCGGAGGGCAGAGATATGTTGACTTTGTTCGAAGAGTGAGTCTCTTTTTGAGATAAGGGTCTGGAAAGAAATAACTTGGGTAATTCCGATCCGAAATGTGTTGCAGATTTAGTCGGTTTGATATTCACGAAACCGCAAGCGTAGCAGGGCTACGGTGAGGATTTCGGGGATGTC
>JAYEJK010000112.1:0-4237 GCA_034660535.1 Thermodesulfobacteriota bacterium
AAATCTACTGCTGTATCTGAACTTGTTAAAAAAAATGCCCTAGTTCTTTATTTAGAGGGCTTGGGGTTTAGATCAATTGGAAGATATTTGAATGTCAGTCATGTTTCTGTTTATAAATGGATTAAACTACAACCTCAGGTTTGCCTTTTAGTGAATAAATTATAGTGTCTGTATCAAGCAAATACATCAGAACATATCCTGAAATCTGTCCGTGGTTCGACGGTCCTGTCTGATTTCCTCGATGATTTCTTCAGGGTTCCTTTTGTCGTCCCAAGTACCACACATGGCGAGAAAATCACGGGTTGAATTTTCGTGCTGGAGCTTAGGAGAAGATAAATACGCCTTGATAATGGCAATTACTTCCTGACTTATGGACCGGTTTTCCATTGTCGCTCTCCGGCCAAGCGCCTTATATAATTGGTCATCAATAGATCTTACCTGCAAAGTCGCCATAATTTCCCCCTTAACATTAATCAGTAGAAATGGATTAGTCCCTCAAAAGACAATCATATAATACAAATTAGCACTTTTTGTATGCAGAAGCAATCATTTTTCATGAACCCCGAATGGGAAATATGTTCAGATGTCATTACTACAAAGCGCCTCTACACCTGAAAAAGGAGGGGTTGGTTTTAATTTCGGCCACAAGTCTTTCATTGGGCAAAGGTGGGCACAGCCCACCCTACAAAAAATACATATTTCCACCATGTTATTCTTAGTTCTCTTGTAGGGTGGGCTATGCCCACCGTTATAATGGCCGAAGTTAAAACCAACCCCAAAAAGGATAATGTTGGAAATAATGGGGTAGCGTTTAGGGAGAATTAGTCATACAATGAGCTAACAGGTTGAAAATCAAAATAATATTTAGAAAAAATAGAAAGAAACCATATGAATGTCAAAGGAGAAATATGTCCCGGATTCGGGGTTGGACATGGGAGGCTTGAATCATGGGGATAACAGCATGAAATCCTGGATAAAATTGCTGCGTCCGACTCACTGGATAAAGAATCTGTTTGTTTTTGTGCCGATATTTTTCAGTGGTAAACTCGGAATTCCGGAAGAGACTTATCTCACGTTGTCGGCCTTTGCGGCATTTTGTCTGCTTTGCTCTGCTATCTATATTTTTAATGATATCAAAGATAGAGAGGAGGACCTAATCCATCCGGAGAAACGTTTTCGGCCGATTGCCTCCGGTCAGATAGCGCCGTTATCCGCCGGGATCGTCAGTATATTCCCGGCAGCGTTATCTTTCCTTATTGCATTTAGGGTCTGGAAAGAAATAACTTGGATTTTCCGTTTCCGAACTGTATCACACTTTTAGCCGGTTTGACATCCCCGAAATCCTCACCGTAGCCCTGCTACGCTTGCGGTTTCGTGAATATCAAACCGACTAAATCTGCAACACATTTCGGATCGGAATTACCCAAGTTATTTCTTTCCAGACCCTTAATATCTCAAAGGGACTTTTATTGGTTTTGTGTCTGTATGGGGCGAATAATATTGCCTATACACTTTTTTTAAAGAAAAAGGTTGTCATTGATGCTATTTCCATAGCCATTGGCTTTGTCTTACGCCCAATAGGAGGCGCCCTGGCTATTGATGTGATTGTTTCGGACTGGTTGCTTATCTGCGTTTTTTGCCTGGCTCTTTGTCTCGGCTTAGGAAAGAGACGGGTTGAGATCGGGCATCTTGGTGAGAAAGCCGACCATCACCGCAAGGTCTTCAAGGAATATACGGCTTCCAAATTAGACCCCATGCTTGCCGCTTCCGCCGCAATGACTATCCTGGCCTATATGCTGTATACAACCGACGTCCGCACGATTGAAAAATTCGGGAACAATAGAATGCTTTATGGAACGCCGTTGATTGTTTATGCACTGTTTCGGTATTTCGTCAAAGTGCAGGATGGCAAGGAATCCGGTCCCGTGGAAATACTGACAGGAGATTTTTGTTTTATTGCAGCGGGATTGTGTTGGCTCGGTATAGCATTGTGGGCGGTTTATGGATAATAGCTTCATCCGGAAATCTTGTATTTCCGGATGAACACTGGTTATGAGATTTTTGTCACAAGATCTTTGATCTGCCGCCATGGGATTATGGTTACCCCGGAACGTGTATAACTCAAATTCCCTCCGTAGCAGATATAGGGATCGCCGGCATCTGCACCAGCCAGCCGCAGCCATTTTTTCAGTCCTTTTAAACCATCTTGTGTGAGGGTCTGTCCGGACTTGATTTCAACAGGAATCAGTTTTGCCCCTTGTTCAATTATTACATCAATTTCATTGCCGGTGTTGTCGCGCCAGAAATAAAGGTTGGATTCAAGGCCTTGGTTGAAACGGCCTTTTATGAGTTCACCGAGAACCCAGTTTTCAAAAAGAGACCCTCGTGAGGGGTGAATGGAGAGTTGATCCGTGTCACGGATCCCTTGGAGCCAAGTGGCAAAACCGCTGTCGTAAAAAAAGAGCTTTGGGGTTTTTACCAGGCGTTTATTATAGTTGCGGTAATGGGGACGGAGTAAAAAAACGATGTAGCTTGCCTCGAGAACGGATATCCACGCATTGGCTGTGTTATGCGTGATGCCGCAATCATTTGCCAGACTGCTCATATTTAACATCTGCCCAACCCGTGCCGCACACATGCGCAAGAATCGTTGGAACGAACTTAAATCCCTGATGTTGATCATTTGCCGAACATCACGTTCAACATACGTCTGCATATAACTTTTGTACCAGCTTTGAGGTTTGAGTTTTCTGTCGTAGAGTGGAGGATACAGGCCTTTTAATAAAAGATTGTCAACCGTTATCGGCGCACATTGTGCCTTTTGTACTTCCGGAAATGAAAAGGGGAGGAGTTCCAGTAAACCTGCCCGCCCGGCCAAACTCTGTGTGATTTTACTCAGAAGGCCAAATTGTTGCGACCCCGTAAGGATAAACTGACCGGGCAGCCGATCCGTATCAACACGGTTTTGTAGATAAGACAGGAGATCAGGGCAACGCTGGACTTCATCCAGTACGGCTCCTTGAGGAAATCGTGAGAGAAACCGTCTTGGATCCTGTTCAGCAAATTCCCTTTCATCCGGATCTTCGAGGGAGACGTATTTTTTTTTACTGAACACATGTTGAACCATTGTTGTTTTGCCTGACTGGCGGGGGCCGCTAACTACCACAACATAATAGCCTTGTGCCATATCGAGTAAAATATCTGTAGCATCACGGACAATCATGTTTTACATATTAACATGGTTTTACAAATTGTCAATTGTAGTTACAAATTGTAAAAGTGTTTTGTCGGCTTTTATCCTTAGGGTCTGGAAAGAAATAACTTGGGTAATTCCGATCCGAAATGTGTTGCAGATTTAGTCGGTTTGATATTCACGAAACCGCAAGCGTAGCAGGGCTACGGTGAGGATTTCGGGGATGTCAAACCGGCTAAAGGTGTGATACAGTTCGGAAACGGAAAATCCAAGTTATTTCTTTCCAGACCCTTACCATGACTTTTTGCGTGTGCATCATGGATAGACCTTTTATTTTTCTGGAGAGGATATGAAGCTTTCCGGATGGGGAAGATATCCGCAAATTGAAACTGCCGGTTTTTATCTTTGAGTCTGTTTTTTCAATTGAGTTGGTCTTGCCGGATGGACAGGTCAGACATTGCTCCCGGGAGCATGAAAAAGAGCTTTTTTATGCCACATGCGGCGGAATGGGGCTTACGGGAATTATCCTGTCGGCATGTTTTAAGCTGCAAAGAGTAAACAGCGCCTACATGCAGCAGAAGACCCTTCGCGCCCGCAATCTTAAGGAGATATTCTCTCTTTTTGAAGAGTATGAGGAGTGGCCTTATTCAGTAGCCTGGATTGACTGCATGGCCAAGGGCGAAAATCAGGGCCGTTCCCTGCTGATGGTAGGATACCATGGAAATGACGGCAGGTTGGACCCCGCGCCGGCCGGGAATTATAGAGTGGTGTTTGACTTTCCTGGTTTCTGTCTTAATAAATACACTGTTGCAGCCTTTAATTACATTTATTACAACAGGCTGCGCACGAATGAAAAAGATGAGACAGTGTTGATTGATAACTTTTTCTATCCGCTTGATACGGTTCTTGATTGGAATAGAATGTACGGCCAAAATGGTTTTGTTCAGTATCAGTTTGTGCTGCCGATAGAGTCAAGTTTTGAGGGACTTGCCAAGATACTCGGCAGAATCTCGGATTCCGGAATGGCATCATTTTTGGCTGTTT
>JAYEJK010000113.1:0-4215 GCA_034660535.1 Thermodesulfobacteriota bacterium
TTCGACTTCCTCCAGATAGACCTGATCGGCGCGACGGTCACTGGCCGGAAGTTCCTCGAACAGGAAAATCTCGGAAACAAAACGGCGCAGGACGGCATCGCCGAGCAGAAATGCCTTCAGGTCCAATGATGACGCCAATGCTGAAGCAGACGAACTGTTTCCGGTGTGACTTTCCAGTCGTTTTGGTTTGGCAGGCTTTGCCATTTGTCCACATGACGGCGAATCTCATTGATAATTGAGGTGGGATCGTACTGCTGTTCGGCTGTTGATATGTCAGTATCGAAAAAAATCTGCTGTTGATATGCCTTCCCTTTGCGCTTCCTGGGTTTGGGAATAGGTGTAATGAACTTTGCGCTGCGGCGGATTTTGATTATTCGTTGCGTCGGCTGTCCCTGTTCATCAAGCTCCCAGTGTTTATCCGGGTATTCGTATGGAGAGTTAAGAACAGGCTGTTCAAAAAATCGATTATCCATGTTTGATGCACTCGTAAAAAGTCATGAGATGGCTTAGTTAGTGTCCATCCAGAAATGAGCAATTTTGTTCAAGGTCAAGGCATGCGAAAAAAATAACCGGAGGCATATAGTTGATATTCCGAGGATTATTTTTTTCGCATAACGCAGAGATTGGGCAAAAGGGCCATTTCTGGATGGACTATAGTTACCAACGCTGAAACTGTTGCTTGTTTTCCACATAGGGCTTTATATCCAAAACAGGTGTTCCATCCAGCATGTCCATTCCCCTGACCTCGATTACATTTTCCTTTACATCGAGGACCTTAAGCACCGACATGCCGATCGGGTTGGGTCTATAGGGAGAACAAGTGCTGAATACACCCTTCTTCTCCTTTCGATGTGGAGGCTTTTGGACAAGATGCCGTGGCTTGAACTCGGGACTTAAATGGAAATAAAAAATTACAACAATGCGTTGCCCGGCCTGCATATCTTTTAGGCCTTCCATGTACTTTCTGTCAACGACAAGGGTTCCTTTTACACTTGAAAGAGTCCAGTGCCGAGGAATATTATTAGACTCAGTGTATGCAGTGGCTATGGATTCCATTTCGATTTTCATAATCAAATTTGTTTTTAAGTTTACTGTATCCCGACCTGCTGTATGCCCCTTACTGAATTTGTCAAATAGACTCCATCCGCGTTTTTAAGATCATACGGATAGAAAATCGCCTCTTTTACCATGTCCGGGTATTTTTCCAGAATAAATTTTCTCAATGTGCCGTTAAGCAGACCGCACGTCAGCGGCGGCGTGATGAACATATCTTTGCGCCTGATAAAGACATTTGTGATGCTCCCCTCTGTCACCTCGCCTCTTTGGTTTAGGAACAGGACGTCATAAAAACCTTGGGCCACGGCCTTTTCTCTTTCTTTATTATAGATTTCCCGGATAGTTGTTTTGTGATACAGGAACATGGAGTTTGGGTCGGTCGTTTGTCCTGAAAAAGTGATCCGGGGCAGATCCTCCGGTGATGGGCGGTTGTCCGGCGGGAAGTTCATATCCGGCAAAGGGCACACGGCTGAAGTCAGGTTTATTGCGCCGTCCTTGTAAAGCAGAAGCCTTACCCTGCGCCCCATCTCTCCTTTACCTGAATCCTTAGATTTGACGGAAAAGTCGCGGGAAAAAAATTCAAGCCGTTCAACTATTTTTTCCGGATCCACAGGGAAACCCAAATGACGGGCCGATCCAATTAACCGTTCAATATGCAGGTCCATAAGCCGATAGCCGTCATCCGGCTGCCACAACATAGTCTCGATCAACTGAAAATCAGGCGCGGGGGTATCCATAAACCGAGCCTTTAGCCTGCATTCATCCCATTCGCTCTCAGGGTTGGAATCGTGGACAATGCCCGAACCGATACCCATTTCCCCGCGTCCGTCTTCAATCACCACTGTCCGGATCGGGACATTAAATAAAACGTCACCTGACGGTGCAATGTATCCGATTCCGCCGGTGTAGACGCCACGCTCTTCCAATTCGAGTTCGCGGATTATCTCCATGGTCCGAATTTTGGGAGCGCCGGTCACGGATCCGCACGGGAAAAGGGCGGAGAATATCTCCTTAAGCGAGACACCCGGTCTGAATTCTCCCACGATTGTGGAGGTCATCTGGTGCAGGGTCTCATAAGTCTCTACGTCAAAGAGAGATTTGACTGAAACCGACCCCATCTCACACAGACGTCCCAGATCATTGCGCAACAGGTCCACTATCATTACGTTCTCGCTGCGATTCTTGAGATCATTTCCCAGCCGTAAAGCGAGTCTTTGGTCCTCTTCCGGAGTGAGGCCCCGGTGGAGAGTTCCTTTCATCGGCCTGGCTGTGCATGTGGAACCGTGCCGGTTGAAAAACAACTCCGGTGAAAACGACATGATCCGACGGTTTAGAGACTTAATATATGCACCGTAAGATACATTCTGGTTTCTGCGGAGCGTTTTATAAAAGGCCTCGTATGACCCGAAAAAATCAAATAAAAGTTTGAGCGTGTAATTGACCTGGTACGTGTCTCCGGCTGTGATATAGGATTTAATCGTATGAATTTTTTTTAAATAATCATGTTTTTCCTGGCTCAGGCGCAGATTATCTATTCGGTATTTATCTGAAAGTTCCGGGGAAAATTCCGGGTTCAGGTTATGTCCGGGAGTGGAATCAGCATCAGGTTGTATTTTAAGACATGCGGAATTGTGTAAATCAAACATGTCGAATATGCGGGGTTCTCTAAATACGCCGAAATCGGCGAGCACGGTCAAAGGATCATGAGTGAACCGCCTGTCCAACACCGGTTCCAGCCGGTAGCCGAATTCATACGCCACCCAGCCTGCCAGATAGAATCCATCATTAAGATACGTTTCAGCCCGTTTGAAAAATAGGGATGGTGGATCCGACGCAGTAATGACTAGACGGTCCACCGGATTCAGAAAGAGTAATGATCTGTGGTTTTCCCTGGTCACACGGGTGGTTTCAAGAAAGACAAAGGATTCCTCGCCGGCCAGGCGGTCGAGAATAGTCTGAAGAAGCTTGTCTGATAATGGAGGAGCGCAGGTAGACATACGTATCGGTTATCGCATAATTGTTAAGGGTTCGCCCAAAGATACATTTCAAGACAAAAATATAACCTGCGCCGGATAAAAAAACTTTTTGTTTTTTCATGTCCAACTTACAACATGTTGCATGGAGATTATATATGTTATATAACTTAATTTTGATGGACTCGCAAAATGTTACTAATTGAGACATCGTCCTCAATTATATCAACAAGTTACAACTGGATAGCGCGTTGGCTGAGTGCTTTTTGCGAAACGGACAATTTTGATGTATTCGTAAAAGTCATAGGTTTCGGGTTCACGGTTCAAAGGTTTATTTGAATGGAACCCTGAACCGTAATCAAAGGAGGACGTGAGATATGTTAATCAAAGAGTGGATGTCAAGGGATCTGGTAATAGTGGATGAAAACACTTCGCTGATGAGGGCTACCCGGGTAATGAAGGAAAATAATATCCGGAGGCTGCCTGTCCTCGGAAGCGGGAAACTGGCTGGAATCCTCTCTGATCGCGATGTGAAAGATGCCTCTCCCTCCAAGATGACTGCAATGGACATTCATGAATTCTACTACTTCCTTTCTGAAATGAAAGTAAAAGACGCTATGACGAGCACACCTTTGACTCTGTATCAAGACGACCTTCTGGAACGAGCTGCCATTCTCATGCTGAAAAACAAAATTTCCGGCGTGCCCGTGTTGGACGAATCCGGAAATCTTGTGGGATTGTTAAGCTCCACGGATGTTGTGCGTGGTTTTATACATAGCACCGGTATTGAAGAAGGAACGATCCTGATCGTTTTCAACCTGCAGGATGAACCTGGATGGGTAACCGGTGTGATTAAAGTACTTCGGGAGAACAATGCATCTGTGATTGGTATACGGACTGACTACAAGGACGCTCAGGAGGGCATGAAAAAGGTTGCCGTAAGGATTAACCTGCCGGACAAAGAAAAATTTGATAAACTCATTGATACCCTGTCCGATGAATATGAAATTATATATCACATGTTGGATCGTATAGACAACCTTCCAGGAAAGACATCCGACTAACCCAGATAAACTGGAATTTTTAAAGGTCCTGGACTATTTTCAGTACCCCCCTGAGGGGTATAAGTACCTTAACAGCTGCGTGTAACTATTTAAAAATATTTCACCTTTTTGATTTCCTGCCA
>JAYEJK010000114.1:0-4201 GCA_034660535.1 Thermodesulfobacteriota bacterium
GCAACACATTTCGGATCGGAATTACCCAAGTTATTTCTTTCCAGACCCTTAGAACATCCCGATGGCAAAAAAAGAGATAGTCACATACCCAAACCCGATCCTTAAGCAAAAATCCAAACCAATAACCGCTTTTAACAGTGAACTTAAACAGCTTGTGGCTGATATGGCGGAAACCATGTTCGCGGCCCCCGGCTCGGGACTGACCGCGGTTCAGATCGGGGTGCTTCTTCAGGTCGTTTTAATGAACTTAAGTGAAAATGAGAATGAAAACAAATACATGGCGCTGATCAATCCCGAGATACTTGAGGCACAAGGGACCCAGGTGGATAAAGAGGGATGCCTGAGCGTTCCGGAATATTTCACAAAGGTCAAAAGGGCGCAAAAGGTCAAGGTACAGGCCCTGGATTTAAATGGAAACGAGCATAAATACGAATTTGAGGACTGGCTGGCCAGGGTTATACAACATGAGGTCGACCACATGCACGGCATACTTATCCTTGACCGGATAAGCTCCCTAAAAAGGGCTCTATACAAAAAACGACGGATGAAACAGTTAAAAAAAGAAAAATCCGGATGAAAAAAAACCTTCGCGTCATCTTTTTTGGAACACCTGATTTTGCGGTCCCCTCCCTTGAGGCGCTTGTTGCAAATGATATTAATATTGTTTCAGTAGTGACCAGGCCTGACCGTCCCAAGGGCCGCGGCAGACGCCTGGCCGCTCCTCCTGTTAAAAAAACAGCCGAATCTTTAGGGGTTGCGGTTCTACAGCCTGACAAAATCAGAGGAGAGGATTTCATAGCAAAAATGAAGGCCTTGGAGCCTGACCTTTTTGCCGTGGCTGCATACGGAAGAATCCTGCCAGGGACACTCCTTCATGTTCCGCGATTCGGTACCATCAATGTCCATCCCTCCCTTTTGCCGAAATACCGGGGCGCGGCCCCGATCCAATGGACTCTGATAAGAGGTGAGACGGAAACCGGCGTGACCATCATACAGATGGACGAGGGAGAGGATACAGGCGACATCCTGATTTCAGAAAAAATCTCCATCCGGACACACGAATCAAGTTCCGGGGCCATGGAAACGGTTGAAACCGCCGGCACCTTATCCGTGAAACTCTCTGAACTGGGCGGCAGGCTTCTGCTTCAGACAATCGACCTCATAAGAGAAAAAAAACTTAAGCCTCGCAAACAAGATGAAAATATAGCAACCCATGCCCCGATACTTGAAAAAAAAGATGGAGAGATCGACTGGACAAAACCGGCCTATGATATCGGATGCCTGATCCGCGGACTTGATCCGTGGCCGACCGCGCATACAACTCTTGCGGAAAAGAAATTCAAACTCTTTAACCCACTGGTTATCCCGGAACAGGTCATGAAACAGACACCGGGCGAACTCTGCCGGGCAGACACTGATGGACTGCTTATCGCAACAGGAAAAGATTATCTCCTCATCCGGGAAGTCCAGCGCGAGGGTTCAAAAAGAATGGAAGTGGGCCCATTCCTGCGCGGTTGCCGCCTGGAAACAGGGCTCAAATTCGGGTAAACATTCCCGGTCAAGCCTCCCAAGCAAGCATCATGAATTTGTCAACCTTTGAACCTTTGAACCCTGAACCTTTGAACATATACAAAATCGCATATGCAGACTGCTTTTCCGGCGCCAGTGGCGATATGTTTCTGGGCGCCCTGTTGGATGCCGGATTTACTGAAGAATCGCTTCGCAAACAACTGACTGCCCTGGGAATCGACGACTATCGCCTGACCGTGATTTTAAAGCAGTCATCCGGTTTGA
Source organism: Thermodesulfobacteriota bacterium (assembly GCA_034660535.1). Taxonomy (GTDB): domain Bacteria; phylum Desulfobacterota; class Desulfobulbia; order Desulfobulbales; family DAOVYS01; genus DAOVYS01. The sequence goes on from JAYEJK010000114.1 coordinate 1,795, forward strand.
GGTGCACCAGGGTTGAAATCGAATTAACCGAAAAATGTCACCACAGATCATGGAAGACCATCCGGAACCTGATCAAAGAGAGTGGATTGTCCGAACCGGTTCAGGAAAAGGCCTTGACCGTATTTCATCTGCTTGCAACGGCGGAGGCCAGTGTCCACGGCTGCAAGGTTGACGACGTCAATTTCCATGAAGTCGGCGCCATGGATTCCATAATTGATATTGTAGGGAGTGCGGCAGGCATGGACTACCTTGGAATAGACCACCTGATCACGTCTCCGCTTCCCATGCCGCATGGGTGGGTCAAATGCGAGCACGGGATGCTGCCGCTGCCTGCTCCTGCCGTGTGCGAAATATTAGTTGACGTGCCGGTTTACGGAGTCGATCTTGACAAAGAGTTGGTGACTCCCACCGGGGCCGCCCTGATAAAAGGCTTAAGCAGGGATTTCGGCCCGTTTCCCCCCATGACAATCACTTCCGTGGGATACGGCTGTGGCAGCCGAGTCCTGCCTGAGCACCGGCCTAATCTATTACGCCTCGTAATTGGAGAGACCAGAGAATCCAAAGAGACAAAAGAAGTTGAGATCATAGAGACGAACCTGGACGACTGGTCTCCCGAGGGTTTTCCACATATCTCCGAACAACTTTTCAAATTAGGCGCTCTGGACGTAATCCTTGTTCCGGTTCAAATGAAAAAAGGCCGTCCGGGATTCATGCTCCAGGTTATCTCAGACCCTTCACACGCCTGGGAAATAAAAAAATGCCTCCTTTCCGAAACAACGTCAATAGGACTTCGCTTTCACCGAATGATGCGCTGGACACTGCCCAGGGAGACCGGCACAATTGAAACCTGTTTCGGCAAGGTGGGAGTTAAAAAAGTCGAAACCCCGAACGGACCTGTTCTCTACCCTGAATACGAAAAATGCAGAAAAACGGCCCAGAGACATCAGGTGCCGTTAAGGGATGTGTACACCGAAGTGATGCGGTGCGCTGTTAAAGATTTTATAAAGGAATAAAAGCTTGGCAAACCTTATAATGGCTATTGCAACCGGATGTTTTGTCGGCTATCTGCCGATCGCTCCCGGCACATGGGGCTCTGCCCTGGCCATCCCCATCCACTTCCTTCTCATCCGGTTATCCACACAATATTACTTCACAGCCCTTGTAATAATATTTGTGATTTCAGTCATCACAGCCGGCTCTGCCGAAAAAATCATAGACCGCAAGGATCCTGGTGTGATTGTAATCGATGAGATAATCGGTATGTTGATCACCTTGATCAACGCCCCGAATAATATTCTAGTCTGGATTTTAGGGTTCTTCATTTTCCGTTTTTTTGATATCCTGAAGCCATTCCCCATTGGAGTGATAGACAGAAGGATTAACGGTGGAATCGGCATTGTCATGGACGACGTCCTTGCCGGCGTTTACAGCCTGATTGTACTGCAGATTATCTGCCGCATTTTTTTCTGACACATAATTGAGACCTATACTATGCTTAGATTCACACTGATTATTTTCTGTCTCGGGGTTGTCGTATTTTGTCCAGGTGTGCCGATTGCCGCCGAAACAATCAGCCGAGAGACTCCTTACACGTTAACGGAATCGCTGAACGACTTTTCAATACGAAACTGCCGGTTACAAGAAACGGAAAAGTTGAAGGAGGATGCGAAAAAACTGAGTGAAAATTTCAAGGCAATATTCAGGGATCTGTCTGATCTCAGTAAGGCCCTGATTATGCCTTTAGTTGAGCGGATTGCGGAATGGATTGAGACAAACTATTCCGAACTTTCTGAAAATCACAGAAAAAAGTTACAGGATCTCATTTCCGAAATCCAAAAAAATCTTGGGGAACTGGAAGACACATCCGTGATGTCTATACGCAAAATATTGAATGATCTCAAGAAACTTATCGAACAGCTTGAAAATAAAGCGCCATCACCCTTTAAAAAAAGCGCTCAAGAACCAACGAGTATTTAGTGCCTGAACGAAAATTTTGGTAGCCTATGTTTTATCTTGATCTTTTTAAGGCATTAGTACCTTAGTACCTTAGTGGTAATTTTCTTGTTTTTTATACCCCTCAGGGGGGTACTGAAAATAGTCCAGGACCTTTAAAAATTTCCAGTTTATCTGGGTTAGAGGACCATAATGGAGAAACAATCAAATTGTTGAACCTCCGGCCTTTGGGTCATAAGCCCCTTACGTTAACGGAATCACTGAACGACTTTTCAATACGGAACCGCCGTTTACAAAAAACTGATGGCTGACAACTAAATCTTCATGATATGGGTCTGGAAAGAAATAACTTGGGTAATTCCGATCCGAAATGTGTTGCAGATTTAGTCGGTTTGATATTCACGAAACCGCAAGCGTAGCAGGGCTACGGTGAGGATTTCGGGGATGTCAAACC